>JBAYAV010000016.1:0-19339 GCA_041669565.1 Lentisphaeria bacterium | reverse complement strand
ATTGTGGAAAATGGTTCGTGCCGCAGAACAACCCACCCACACCAGAAATATTATAGTTCCCAGAAATGCCGGCGACAACGAAAAGCCTCTGACGACGCGGTCTTTTGCTCTGTTATTTTCTTCAGTATAATATCAAATAGCTGCGGACAATTTTACAAAGTAAGGCCCGTATAGAGAGGATCCATGCGGGCCTTCTAATTTATGGAATCAGCCTGAAAACAAACAATCACACATGGTTGCCATTTTGATTAACAGTTATAATATTACCGCAATTTAAAAGAGGCTGTTTTTTCTGGGATATTACCGCCGTAAAAATCTGCCGTAACACCATCGTCCGAGACATTAAGCACAAAATAGCCAGCGGCATCGGCAGAATAATATTCAGAAATATAATCCCGGTAGTCTAAAAACAGTTTAACGCCGTTCTTGTTATGATATTTTGTTCGCTGCAAAAGTCCATAATCCTTTGCTTTTGTAAAGAGCACATTCGGTTTATCCAGATTCGTATTTATTCGCATACTATTTATATTAATTTGTGAGATACTCCCCAACGCCGTTGAGCATTTTGTAAATTCCAATTTATGGGTATGGCCAGATAAAACAATAACATTACTACCTAAAAAGGCATTCCGCATTTCCTGTCTTTTATATTTATATTTATTATATAAAAACTCCATGCAATTTTCACAATCACTAGGAAGGACAGGCTCATGGACGATAATAAATTTATAACGCGCATAAGGAAATTTTTGAAGAACAGTAGTCACAAAAGAACGATACGCATGATTATAGTCCACCACCAAATATAAATCACGGCCATATTTAAAATAGAAATTCATCGATTGCAGATTCAGCCCGAGTTCTTCCCCCATAAATTCAGACATTGTTTTATAATATGTATTTTTTGCATCTGTTCCACGAATATCATTTTCTCCAACCGTAGTTAAAACAGGAAGATTGTCTAGGTTTTTCTTAAAATAGCTCAACGCATCGCGAATCATTTTTACATGTGTTTTCGGGTTTCCGCAGTCTCCCTGAATCAGATTGCCGGTCTGAATTACAAAAGCCGTCTTAGGCGTTATTTTATTTCGGGCTGCTTGAATCATTTGCGGCATCAATTTCCGCCACATATTAGTAGCACGAGTCATCTCCGCCCTGTAAACCCGATCTGTTTTCAAATCCGGATTATTATAATCACTGTGATAAATATGAAACTCTGCATCATCAAAATAAGCACCACCAAATAAAAGAAATTGATAAGACGATTTGTTCTTCACACGATTTACAACACGAATATTTTCCGCAAAAACAGTGCCACAGCCAAACAGTCCCCCAACAAAAAACAAAATACTAAAAAAACACGACACAGACATCTTCATCAATTACCCTTCCTTTTCCATAGAGAGTCTCAAAAAAACGCTCCCTTCGTTAACATCCATTTTGTAAGACAACTTGAAAAACTCATTTTTTGATAATCAACCATTGAGAAACTAAGATTTTTTATCGCCAAAATAGGTTCATCGGCTTTTATTTCAATCGAAAATTTACGATCTCCGCTTCGAACATTTTCGAACGATATATTCTCGTAACAAAGGTTATATCGACTTCGATCCGTCGCTACCTCGCATTTTTGATTTCCCAAATCACGTCCCAAAAAACCATAGGAAATATAGAGTAAAACCGGATCGTATGATTTTGAATTTACAGGAATGCTTTCTCCTTTGCTTTTCTGCATAACTGGCGTTGGATAAAAATCATCGGAATCGAGAAAAATATTACGATAACGAATATTTTTCACGCGCGTGCTTGCAGAGCCATAGGTGGTTGTAATACTCATCGCGTAATGCGTTATTTTTATTAAGTACAAATCCTCAAATAGAACATCGGTAATAACGCATTCTTTTTCACCGCACCATATTTCCAAATTTTTCCCCCAGTCGCACCACAAAACGCAATGTTCAAACCGGATCTTTTTGCATGGTGCATTTTCGCCGTAGAGATACGGCGCCCGAACCACAAGACAATCATCAAAAGAACGCACAAAACAATTTTGCACTAGGACATTCTCACTGGTGCAAATATCAATTCCGTCGGAATTATACCGCCATTGTCCAACTATTTTAATATTGTCAAAAACGATATCCTTACATCCATTTCTGGTTATGACAGACCAGGATGGCGAATCCACTAAAATAATTCCGCTTATTTTTATATTCTTACAATTCCATAAAGCAAGATTTCCGCAAACAACGACCTCTTTAACCCCATATCCGAGGCCCTTGAAATAATTCAGAACTTCACCGCCTGGCTCATCAGACTTTGCTTCATGCAAGCGAAGCAGTTTCGACGAATCTAAAATACCACGACCTACGACTTCAACATTTTCAACTTTATACCCAACGATAGCGCCATAAACAATGGCACCTTCATCCAGACAAACCCGCTGGCCCGATTTCAATGCAAGCACGCCGACATCATGAACACCGGGTCCAAAATAAAGATCATCACTCTTTTGCTCATAATGAAACACCTCATTACAAAATACATGAATAACTTCATCACCATTCTCAACCACAAACTGGCACGGCTTTTCTAAATTCATTGTCAATGTAAAATCATCCACTTTCAAAAAATCCAAATTCAGCTTGCCGGGTCTTATTCGAATATCCGGAACAATCTTTGTTGTAAATTTCAGCTCCAGAACAGACTTTCCGTCGATATCAAATGTTGCAAAATAAGCTCTCGCCCGTTGGCTTTTCTCCCGCTGATACCCATTCCATACCTGATCGATCGGATACTTGGAAACAAACGTATCATAAACGACAATATCTTTGTTGTTTAATTGAACCTTCATAAATTTTGCTCCTGACATTTTAATAAATCAACTTATAATATCTCGTTGCATCCGATTGGCGAATATTCGTTAAATCCCCCCGATAATGACGCAGATTTGTCTGAATATAAGGATGCTTCAGTAATTCTTTCTCATTTAAATCGATTCCCAGACCTGCCCTGTCCGGAATAATCATTTTGCCATTCTTCAGAATCAGATCTTCATCACAGATGTCCGCACGATACGGCACGTCAGTCATCATCATCTCCAATCGCACAAAATTAGGCACACAAGCCGCAATCTGCAGCGTTGCTGCATTGGCCACCGGCCCCGATGGATTATGCGGACAAAAACCGATATGCCGTGCTTCGGCTTCTGCGCCAAGCATCCGCAATTCCATAATGCCGCCGGCATGTGAAATATCAGGCTGGATATAATCCACGCAATTCAGGTCAAACAGCTGCCGATATTCATAGCGATTATACAGTCTTTCGCCCGCTGCCAACGAAACGCGTGTGCGTTCTTTCACTTCACGTAGGCCCTTCAAATCATCCGGCGGGAGAGGTTCCTCAAACCAAAAGATATCAAAGTCCTCTAACCGCTTCGCAATTTTCACCGCCGTCGGAATATCGAAACGGCCATGGCCCTCAATCAGAAGATCCACATCATCGCCGACCGCCTCGCCGACTTTTTGAATACACTCCATTGCCATGTTTAGTTCTTTTTTAGAAAGCTGTAGCCATGCTTGCCCAAACGGGTCCCACTTGCAGGCCGGATAGTGATACTTCTTTAATTCAAGGGCTTTCTCGGCAAATTCTTCTGGCGTTTTTGCCGGCGAAAACCAGCCATTCACATAGACCGGCACTTCATCGCGAACCTTTCCTCCCAGGAGCTGATAAACCGGCACATTCAAATCCTTGCCCTTGATATCCCATAATGCCATTTCAACTCCCGCAAGCGCACTCATCAAAACCGGCCCGCCGCGCCAGTAAGCATCCCGATAGCAATCATGCCGAAAGGCTTCTATATTATGCGGATTCTTCCCAATTAAGTAGTACTCTAAATCATGAATTGCCGCCTGGATGGTAAGTTCTTTATACTCTAAAGTCGCTTCGCCCCAGCCATAGATTCCAACATCCGTCTCTATTTTCACAAAAACAAAATTGGTCCGATAAGCGTTACAAATAAAGGTCTTTACCGCAGTAATTTTCATGGACTCTTTCCTTCGTATCCTTAGTAGTATATATAAGAAAATAATTTACTGTAAAACATAAAATATTTTTATAATATAATTGACATATCGCTTTCGAAGATAAAGTAACAGCCAAATTTTATAGATATTCCAATCATAAAGGGACCGTACCCCTTTCCCATCCCCCCAATGCTCGCAAAAAAAACGGAACAAAACAAGTCCAGCACATTCTGCAGAACATTACAAAAGAACAGAATCACTCCTGATATTTTCATCCAAAGATCTTCCTAAAAGACAAAAAAAAGAGGCAATAACTATTTTATAAAATAACCGATCAAAACATTTAAATTATCAGAAACACTATTATAGTATAAGACAACTTAAAATTATTTATATCTATTATTCTGTCCCATCTTTCCTAGACCAAAATAATAAAATCAAAGGAATTACCATGACCGATTACACGCTTTTATGGAACCAAGAAGACACACCCGAAGAGTTACATTCTATTCTTCGATCACTCGCCGATGAATACCCCATAAGCACCTCCGAAGGAAATTATAAACTCAACTTTGAAAAAATATCCGCAAATCATCTAACGGTGGAAATAACTGGCAAGAATATAAAGATTTCATACCACACAACCGCGGATGCCACCCGAGGAATCGGCAGCGCCCTCGCCGGATTAGACAGCAGTGAACACACCGAATTCAAAACATTCGGCATTATGCTGGATTGCTCCCGCAATGCTGTAATGAAAGTAGCCCCCTTCAAAAAATGGCTGCGCCATCTCGCACTAATGGGCTACAATATGGCGATGCTTTACACCGAAGATACCTATCAATTGCCCAACGAGCCCTTTTTCGGCTATAAACGCGGCCCCTATACCATGGCTGAAATAAAAGAAATTGACGCGTATGCAAAAACACTCGGCATTGAAATGATCGCCTGCATTCAAACACTCGGCCACATGGAACAAATTCTACAGTGGGGCAATGCCTACGCCGACATTACTGATACCCGTCGCGTAATGCTTGTCGATGAAGAAAAAACCTACCAACTCATTGAAAAAATGCTCACTTTCTGGAGTGAAGCACTCACCAGTAACCGCATCCATATCGGAATGGACGAAACACATGACCTCGGACGCGGGCACTTTATGGATAAATTCGGCTACGAACGCGGCTTCGATATCTTTAACCGCCATTTTGCCAGAGTTGAAAAAATGTGCAAAGAACATCACTTACGCCCCATGATTTGGTCCGATATGTATTTCCGGATGAGCAACCCCCAGCAAGAATATTATGACCTTAAATCAAAAATTCCTCAAGATGTTATTGCCAAAATTCCGAAAGACAGTGATCTCGTCTACTGGGATTACTACCATAAAGACGAGCAATTTTACTGCGATTTCATTCAAAGACACCGCGATCTCGGACACGAACCGCTCATGGGATCCGGTCTTTGGACTTGGGGAAAACTGTGGGGCGATCACGACCAGAATGAAAAAACAGCAAGGCCTTGCATCCAAGCATGCCATAAACAAAAGATAAAAGAATTTTTCTTTACTCTATGGGGAGATAATGGCGCATTCTGCGAAATCAACTCCATTATGGCTGATCTCTGCTGGGGCAGTGAACTCGCCTACGGCAATACCGATGATGCCCAACGACTCGAAGCTAAATTTAAAGCAATTACCGGCGGAAGCTATAAAAACCACATGATTGCCGCAAAACTGAACGCCCATATCCTCACAAATAAAGAAAATAATACCGAAACAATCGACTCGGTAGGGACCCTTTGGGACGACCCGCTTCTTGGTCTCTGCTTCGAAAGGAAAAAAACTATCGATTCTAATTTTGCCGAAAAGGCCATCCATCTATATGAATCAATATGCGAAGAACTCGCCGATCAACGCAATGACAATGCTGCCGGCGATATCAACCACGCATGGCTCTATGCCGATTTTCTGCGTCAAAAAGTCGCATTCCGACGCGACCTCCTTCAGGCTTACAAAGCAAAAGACAAAGCAACCCTGAATATTTTAGCCGAAGAGACACTGCCAGTCATGATGATCGCTTTAACTGCCGTTTCAGATTCAATCCGCAAAATGTGGCTTCGGTACTACAAGCCATTCGGGCTGGAAGTACTGCAGACCCGCCAAGGTGGACAGCTCCTGCGACTGCAGGAAGCCCAAACCAGGCTTCGGGAATATGATAAAGGCATCATCAATTCGATCCCCGAATTGGAATCATAACACCGATCCCAAACCATGGACTCGAGGCTTAAATAACGGCTAAAATCGAGTCTCAGTTTCCAAAAGGACACATGATTACAAAAAAAGGCCACTGAATAAATCAGCGGCCTTTTTTTTACACTTAGGAGCTGTAAAAAAATGAACTTGACAATTTGCCGAAAAGATCGTGATTTGATTTTGGCGCCGACAACGAGGAACATATCCTCAGGTATGTGACGAGGTTGGCGGCACAAAAAGCATTCACGAGAATCAGGCAAATGTAAAGGTTGTTTCTGAACAGCTCCTTAAGCCACGCACACGGCAATTTCCAGAGAACAGCGTGACTTTTAACCATCGGTTTTTACATTATTTCGGGAGCGCTGGACAGCTTTGACAGGACGCAGATTCGGATGAGATAAAATTCATCATTTTAAATCCTCGATAAATGCCAAATCCCAAGATCGCCAGCACAGCAAGAATTTTAAATATCAGCACTATTTTCTGCCGTCCCGACATCTTTTTAAAACCGCCGCCTGTTTTCAATTGCCGCCACATTCCTGGTTTTTTCTTCTTTTGATCCGTCTGAACTTCGGACGACGGTACCTTTTTCTTATAGCCATCCAAAGCCGGCAACTCTGAAGCAGAAAGAGCGATCTCCACCAATTCAGAATTCTCTTCGGGCATGGGAAGTTCCTTTAATTCATAAAATTTTCCCAACGGAGTCCAATGCCCCTCCGACCATACCAAATCCCAATAATGAAAAACACCGGACTTTATTTTTTCTTCTAGTTCAGCAATCGTCATTACACGACCATCAAAGCTCCCGCCATCCTGATAAATCAGCACACAATTTTCATCACTATTGGCCGGATTTATTATTTCTTTTCCACATATGGGGCAAACAGAAGCTTTTCCAGCCTGATCATCGTCCACTTTCAACCCAGCACCACAAGCGCATTTGAATAAAATCATAGGAACTCCTTCTGAATTTCATATTACGAATTTACAAAACAGATTTATTTCCGTTAGCCTTCAACCCGATGCGCATCATTTTTCTGCATAAAGGTATCCACATAATCCTGCTTCTCAATACAGTCCGCGACAGCATTATTTCCCCAGCATTCAATGTTCAGCCGTAGTTTCGGTTCATTTCCAGACGGCCGCGCTACAAACCACCACCCCGATGCACCGTCATCCCACACAATCTTCAAATCCGGCGACTCTAAGACATCCGGATTATATTCACTCGTCGCCTTAAATACCCGATTGAGTTTTAAAACTGGATCCATATGGACTTCATAACGCTGCGCTCCAGGAATAGTCTTGCACATTGCACATAGTTTTACCAACAGCGGCTTAATCGCATCCATATGCTCCATCTCATAATTAATTTCACCGCTCCAATTGTATTTTTTCCGCCACACGGTCAATTCACTCGCCAAATTACTGTCACTTGCTTTTAAATCACCAACAATTGCCATTAAATTCAGCGCCGTCAGCATCCCGCTATCCACAGAATAAAACTCAGGATAAAAATAATGCCCCGAATGCTCACCAGCAAAAAGCATCCTTCCATTGTACTGAGGATGACGCATTAATAATTTTATACGACCGTGCCCTACTGGCGTATCCACTAATTCAACGGACGTATTTTTTGCAAACAAATCATAAATTAAACGACTGCAGCATAAATTGCGCATCACAACGGATTTTTTTTCCGTTTTATTCTCACCCAAAGTGACGAGTTTTCGCAGTGCTATTAACGAAAAAACATGCGCCGGAATGACTTCCTTTCCGGTGTTATCCACAAAGCCCGCACGATCTGCATCGCCATCAAAGCCGATGCCCAAATCCGCACCACAGGCTAAAACCGCCTTGCTTAAACGATCCATATAAGCACGCAAAAGAGGATTTGGAACCCCCTTCGGGAAACGACCATCCGGCTCACAGTCCAAAAACTCAAAACAAAATCCACACTTTTCCAACGACTTCACAAATGGCATAAAGGCTACTCCGCCAACACCATTGCCGGCGGCGATAACGACCTTCACAGTACGCTTCCACCCTGGATTCGGCAGCCCAAAATCAACCTTACTCAGCATATAATCTACAAAATCATGGGAAATATCCAACATTTTCGGAGCCAAAAACAACGCCTGCATCATCGTCTGGAGCTCCATTAAATCCGCCGATGTTAACGGCAAAGCCCCCGAATAAACAAATTTCACGCCATTATAATCTG
This sequence comes from Lentisphaeria bacterium, assembly GCA_041669565.1. Classification (GTDB taxonomy): domain Bacteria; phylum Verrucomicrobiota; class Lentisphaeria; order Oligosphaerales; family Oligosphaeraceae; genus JBAYAV01. The sequence goes on along the minus strand of JBAYAV010000016.1, from coordinate 10,836 downwards.
CCGGATTATGCGATGCCGTAATCATCGCCCCGCCCACAAAACGCGCCGAATCATGACCACACGCAAAATACACCTGCTCTGAAGATACCATCCCCAATAAGACAGCAGTGCAATTTTCAAATCGGATTCCGCGAATCATCGCTTCTGCCAAGTCCTCAGAACCTAAACGCGCATCATAACCAATCACAATACTATAAGTCCCGACAGCGGGATATTTTTTTTTCAACAAACGACAGAAAGCCCGTCCTGCCAAAAACGAGACTTCTGAGTTGAAATTTTTAGGCCAGATTCCTCGTAAATCATCACGCTTGAATATTGATTTTAGATTTAACTCCGACATCTTTGTTTCTTTCCTGTATTTTATTCTATCTCTTTTATTTATAAGTTAGTCCGACTTTTGATTTTTTTTCCTATTTCAATAAATCTTTTTAGTACTACCGGAACAACGCGCCCATTTTCTTTCCGAGCAGTGCCGAAGCCGTCAGCATGGATAATCCAAGAAATGCCATTGTCCACACCCCTAATGCCGCAGCCAACGAGGGCCCCTGGCCCAACAGAGACGATAGTTCATACAGGGCTTTGGTAATCGGAAAATAAGCCGCTTTATGAGCCAAGACAAGAGAATCCGAAACTTCGAGCATCGAAAAACTAAATGCCAGTATCGCGCCAGCCAGTAAATTTGCCGCAATCAGTGGCATCGTTATTTTACGAAAGATAGTCATTGCGCCAGCACCGAGACTCGCCCCAGCCTCTTCAAGGCTTTCCGAGGTCTGCTGCAAACCTGCCACTGCCGCGCGCACAATATAAGGCAAACGCCGCACCGCATAAGAAATAATCAAAAGAATTGTCGGATTTTGGACTGGATCCATAAAATGGAACGGCTGTCCTTTTTGAGAAAGAGCAAGGTATCCAAAAGCCAAAACAAGCCCCGGCACAGCTAGCGGCAACATCACAGTACAATCCAGGATCCAGCTCCAGCATGTTTTTCCACGAACAATTATTCGGGCGGAAAAGATTCCAAAAAGAACGGCCACAACAACAGCAACAGACGCATACCGCATACTGTTGATAATGCTCGGAATGGTAAGATTATGTCCCAACGCGGCAATAAAATTATTCAGTCCCGGATGCTGCGGCAATACGGTATGATACCAGCTTTTTCCAATCGCCATCCCGATCACACCGCAATGCGGAAGCAATGAAAATAAAACAACCCCCAGGAAAAAGCTCACCACGGCAAAATTTTTCCAGCCGTGCAGCGTGCTTAATGTCGTTTTACGACCGGCCTTTCCAGTCATTGCAACACAGTCACGTCCCCAAATCACCTTCGCTAACAAATAGAGCCCGGCGGCAATAACAAGCATAACGCCCACCAGTGCATACGGCATTGGATTCGATCCCAAATCATTTAGCCCCGAAAAGATCTGCACCGCGGTCACGCGGCCATAATTAAACATCAACGGCGTGCCCAATTCGGTAAAAGACCAAACAAAAACCAGTGTCCCGCCGGCAAAGACCCCCGGCTTGATCAATGGAAAAATAATTTTTCGAAAACGAGCAAACCCCGTACAGCCATAATCCTCGGATGCTTCCAGCAACATCGGATCCACATTCGCTAAAGCCGCAGTGATATTCAGGTAAAGAATTGGGAACAGATGCATCGCCTCCAAAAAGACAACACCGCCGAAACCGCCGGCAAACCAGTCCACGCCCATACCGGGCGACAGGATATGCAAATGCTCCAACAGGGTATTCACAGCACCGTACCGTCCAAAGATACACTGCATTCCCAACGCTCCCACAAAAGGAGCCAGAATCAACGGCAGCAGCAACGCCCCAGAAAAAAACTTTTTACCCGTAAATTCATAATGATCCGTCAGCCACGCAAGTGGCAGCGCAACAATCATGGATAAGAGGGTCGTACAAATTGCAATCCGCACCGAATTTAAAAGCCCGACACGATAAAACGGATTCCGAAAAACCTCCAGCATATAGAAAAAAGTAAAATCACCCGAGCTATTTAAAAATCCGCCATGAAGGATATGGGCCACTGGCCAGAAAAAAAACAACACGAAAAAAATAGAAATAAACAAAATGGTAAAGAAAGAAATAAAATTTCGAACGCTGAAGTATTTTTTCATATTCCGGACTTATTTTTTTATCATGCTATATTTATAATTGTTTTATTACGAAAATAGTTATAAATATAATATTATAGAATTGCAAAAAGAAATTTTGTATTATATTATTTGTAAACACTCTTACTTTAATCTTTGAAAGAATAAATCCCAATGCCAAAAGTCGGTTTTATTAGTGATATACATGGAAATATTGATGCTTTACAAGCGATTTTGAAGCGTCTTGATGAAGAAGACTGCGATATGGTTGTCTGTTTGGGCGATGTTGTCGGATACGGCGGATGCCCCGCTGAATGCATCAACCTCCTTAGAGAAAAAGAAATTCCAACCGTAAAAGGCAACCATGACGACTATGTGTCAACCTTTGCCAACACACGCGTCAATAGGCTGCGTAATGAAATTCAGCAATCCATTCAATGGACCCAGTCTCATTTATCCTTTGAAGATTTGGCTTGGCTGGGAAAATTACCCATGCGTTTAAAATGCGAATATTTTACCGCCCTGCATGCTTCTTTCTGTCCGCATCCGCTCGAATGGTCCTACTGTCTTGATGAAGAGACTTTCGCTATTAATTTCAAATTTCAGGATGCGCAGCTTGGTTTTTGCGGGCACAGCCATTCACCGCTTATTGGCATTGAGACAAAAGACGGCAAGCCGTATGTCGATTTTATTCATCGCATCAAAGTTCCAACAAAGCAAAAAGTCATGATCAATATCGGGTCTGCAGGTCAGCCGCGAGACCGTGACACGAGAGCTTGTGCTGCAACCTTTGACCTTACCACCAGAGAATTAAAACTCGTTCGCGCCGAATATGATATTATTCATGCTCAGGCAAAGATTCGCGAAGCCGGCTTACCCGAAAAATTTGCGAGTCGTCTCGAATTCGGGCGGTAAGACGGAACGCGATTCGATACTGCTCTGCTGCAAGAAACAACTTGAGCAAAGCAGATCTTATTTTTAATCGTTTATACAAGCTTTATGACAATATCAACATCAACAAAAAAACTTCTTGAAAAACTAGATACGCTGAAAGACCTGAATCCGGATATTTCCGAAGCACGGCACTCTGCTTTTGTTACCCTCGCAAATGAAGTGCCCAAAAAAGACTTTCCAGAAATCAGCCGCGTTGCAGGGTACCTCCTGAAACTTTTTCTCTCCACGCCCACAAAACAAGTCGGTGAAGAAATTCTTAATGCGTATTTTAAATGTATTGAAGAAAGCGGCAGACTGCTAGCAAAAACAGGCGAGATTCACCCGCTGATTTCCCAAAGTTTTGAGCCCGGTGACGAGAAAAAAACACATACCTTTTCGAAAAATCTTGTTCCCTATATTCCGAATTCTTATACTGCGCTCGAGCAGTGTAAGATATTAAACCGCGCAAGCATTCCCCAAGCGCTAGGCAAAGCAGCCGATGCCTTTCGAAGACGCCTCGGCATCGTCAATCATATCACGTCAATCGCCTTTGAAGTGCTTTGGCGCATCGACCCCAACCAGACCGAACAGTGGTTCCTCAAATATCTTGAGGAAAATGACTCTAATTTAGACCCTGAAATTATCGAAGACATTCTTGAAATAGCCCTGAGATATAAAAAACTATCACCAGAATTTCTAACCTGGGTTGATAAATGGTGTGACGATCAATCCCTTATTGAATTTTGGCCGGGACTCAGCCAAATTGCCGATCGAATTTATTGCCGGCACGCCTTAAAAAAATGGGATACGCTATACCCCGCCCGCGATGTGGTTACAAGCCACCTCCATAAACTCATTCAACGAGAAGCTTTCCAAAATGAAACACTCTCCCAATGGCTGGCAACCGCAATGGAATGCTTTGGAGACTGCGTTGAACGATTCCTGTCCTTTAAATCCTCCAAAAATCCTAAAAAAAAACTATGGAAACAAGTTGCCCTCTTTTCAGAAATGAAGCATATTATATCCCTTTATAAACCAATCTTAATCCTTTCCGACCAATTACTTTATATGCCCGACGGCGCAGCACGCCTCGCAATGGCACTCCTCGGACTCGTCGGGGAAGGCCTGAAAGAATGGGAAGAAAAAATCAACAAATTTTCAGAAAAGGTTATCCGACGCCTCTTTCTTAAAAGCCTGCGAGACGGCAAATCACCCTTGGAAATCATCAAGAACTTTACCTTCGGCGACAAAGATGCGTATAACATAGCTTATGCAGAACTTGATCTGATCAGCCAGCAGTTCGATTCCATCGCTCAACGCGATAAGGTGGTCGCCTATCTGGCCGCCTTTTATTCCAGCTTTCGAAAAGATAAAATGATCAGCATCGAAATTACCCGCCGCTATCGGAATTTGATGCGCTTCCTCCACGAAGACTATCTACGAAATACACTCTCAAAAGAGGATTTCGATTTGCTCGAAGAACTCGATATCCTTCACAATATTAACGGACTCGCCGCCGCCGCTCGACATTATCTCGACAAAAGACACGCACTCCAAAACACAATCGAAGAAATGCTCGCTGGCGAAATGGAATTTAAAAAAGAAGTCCGATCACAAAGACTCACTATTATCCGTAAAATATTAAAAGCTACGCCCTCAAAAAAAGCGTAATTTCAATTCCTACGCCGCGCAAGACTTGCCATTCCTCTTTTAGAATGTCATTCCTTTCATCTTCCACACAAAAAAACGACGAATATTGAATGAAAACCCCCTCTGAAATAAAATATATATTAGCACCGATGGCCGAATATACCGACCTCCCCTTTCGCCGCGCATGCCGCCTTTATGGCTTGCACTATGCTCACACAGCTCTGATCGATGCTGGTGCCCTCGCCCACGGAAACCCCGACAGCGATCTCATTCTAAAACGCGGCGATGAAGAGAAATATCTCGCCGTGCAATTATTGGGAAGCATTCCCGAAGACATCGAGAAAGCAGCCAGGATTTTAAATAAGATGAATTTTGACAGCGTTGACTTCAACATGGGTTGTCCCGTAAAAAAGGTATTGCAGCGCAAAGCCGGCGCAGCATTCATGCACCTGCCACAAAAAGCACTGGAATGCATCAAACAAATACGCGATATTATTAGCGGTCCGCTTACGGTAAAAACCCGCATCCTATCCGATGTAGACCCCGAACCAACCATTCGATTTTGCCAATCCCTGGAAGCCTGCGGAATCCAGGGATTGACGATCCACGGACGCCAAGCAGAGAAATTTTATTCGGGCCCCGTTGCGTTTGATATTATTCGGGCCGTCCGTGAAAATCTCAAAATTCCAGTAACCGCAAATGGCGGTATCTTTTGTCTCAAAGACGCCGAGGAGCTCGCAGAAAAAACAGGCTGTCAACAACTAATGGTTGCTCGCGGCGCCATCGGCAATCCGTGGATCTTTCGAGAACTTATTCAACAAGATTTCACAAAGCCAACCCACGAAGAAATATACGCCACAATGCATCAACACGTGCTCGAGATGATCACGCTTTACGGCGAACAACGCGGGGTCATCAAAGCCCGTAAAATTATGCTAAGCTACTTAGTCGGCCGACGCTATCGGCGGAAACTCCGCGCCGAGGCCGTTCATATCAGCACCCGCGAAGACTTCGAAAGCTTCTACGATGCCGTCCGCAAAGAGGGGCCAGTCCCAGAACGATAAAAAACGCGGGCGGACTTTTTTGCAAAAAAAGACAAAAAAAATGAGTCTTTTTCCAACTTCTTTCACGATGAAAAAAGCACCAAAAAAGCTGTGCTAATTATTAGGTCGATTATATTATAAATATTACTTATAATTTGGAGACAGACATGGAAGATTTCAGCGCACAATTCGAAGTGCGATATAGCGAGGCAGACCGTAATAATCATCTAAAGCTACATGCATTATTTGATTATGCTCAAGAGATTGCTGGCCGTCAAACATACAAGCATGGTATGGATACCATTCAGCTTCATCCCAAAAATCAAGGCTGGATACTTTCCCGCATTAAATTCAAGATTACGCGCTATCCCGGCATTCATGAAAAAATCACGGTGCATACCTACTCCAGTGGCTATGATCGACTTTTTGCGCTGCGTGAATACCACTACCTTGACGAAGAAAACAACGAGTTCGCAATTGCTTCCAGCGATTGGCTTTTGCTTGATGTACAAAAATTAAAAATTCTGAACATCAAAAAAGAACTTGGCGAAACTTTTCCCTACGACTCAGATGCATCAATCGCTTTTCCAGACTTAAAGAAACTGCCGCGCATGCCGTTCAATCCGGATTTGGCATTTCCCTACAAAGTTCATGAATCCATGCTGGACATCAACAACCACTTGAATAATACAGAATACGCTGGATTCGTGCAGAACTTTCTCGGCGAAAAACGATATGCCACCGAATTACAAATCAACTTTCAGGCAAGCGTCCCGAAAGACGGCATCATCCATGTACAAGGAACGACCAACGGAAACTGCTATCAAGTCGCGGGATTCTACAACGACAAGCTTTCGTTTCAGGCCGCTGGAGTCTTTACCACAATAAATTAGGAGCGCCCTGGCGGCATAAAACGTATTTCACGAATTTTGTCATGCGTATATGCTGCAATCTTGTCCGTCAATATTTTTTCCTGCTGCAACCGAAGGATATAAAGCCATGTTGGGTTTGCCACTTCAATCGTAAGCATTCCATCACGCACAAATATCGGCTTCGTCTGCTTTGCATTTGTCGCGCCTACAATGAGCCCCCATTCATCACACAAACGATGCAGTAAAAAAACATTGCCTTGATGTGATTTGCACATAACACTGTCCACTAACTCCGATGCAGACTTTAATTTCGGACGCAGCGCCGCAAAAACATCCGGAGAGCGTTCCCGCCCTAACCAATCCGCAAGAGTTTCCTCACGCTCACGCTCCGAAGCATTTGGAAAACGGCCTTTGTCCCCGCGCCAATTATATCTGCTGTAAGCATCACGAGAAAGCCAGCCATTACCGGCCATTGAATTTTTGTTTGATGAATGCGTCATTTCAATACCATTTAATACATTTTATAAAATAAAAAAAACTTATACATAAGATAGCCTTACAATTAAAAAATTAAATTGACAGGGGTGAAAAAAATGAATAATATAAAAGAAAATTTAGAACTGCTGCACGAACAAATTAATCGAATTTTGACCTCGTGCGGACGCAATAAGGAAGAGCTAAAACTGCTGGCGGTCTCCAAAACATTCCCCATCGAAACCATTCTGGACGCCTATCAATGCGGGCAGCGAATGTTCGGTGAGAACCGCACACAAGAATTGCTGACCAAAGTACCCAACGCCCCCAAAGACTGCGAATGGCATTTAATCGGACACCTGCAAAAAAACAAGGTCCGCACCGCGGTCGAAAACGCCGCATGGATCCACGCAGTAGATTCCGTCCAATTAATCACCCGAATCGACCGCCTCGCCAAAGAACTCAACAAACAGCCCAAGCTGCTTCTCGAAGTCAATATCTCCGGAGAAGACAGTAAATTTGGCCTCAAACCCGATAAAGTGGAAGAAGTGCTTACTTGCTACCAAAGCCTAAAAAGCGCATGCCCATGCCTGGGACTAATGACCATCGCCCCACAAAACGCGACATCCAATGAACTGCATAAAATCTTCGGAGATTTGCGGAAATTACGCGATACGCTATCCACCAATACCGGCATGATCCTCCCTGAATTATCCATGGGAATGTCCGGCGATTTCAAAGAAGCCGTTGAAGAAGGCGCCACCATTGTTCGCGTCGGTAGTGCCGTCTTTGGCCATCGTGATATAGAACAAAAGGACGAACTATGATATCCATGCCGAATCCCGAATTATTTAGAATTGGCCCCCTTGCTATTCGCTGGTACGGCATTTTTGCTGCATTAGGCATGCTGGCGTGGTTTCAGTTGCAGGCTTGGCGCGCTCCCAAATATGGCTTCAAAACAGAAGACGTGTCCGATTTTACATTTGTTACAATTGTCTCCGGGCTGATCGGTGCACGCTTGGCCTATGTATTGCGTTTTTGGAATTCTGAGTTCTCCGGCAGATCTTTTTTAGAAGTCTTCAAAGTCTACGAAGGCGGCCTCGTTTTTTACGGCGGTTTTATTGGCGCAGTTCTTTGCTGCATACTATACTGCCGGCATCGCAAATGGTCTCTTGCTAACGTAGCGGACCTCACTGCACCCGCGCTGCCCCTGGGACACGCTCTTGGGCGCATCGGTTGCCTGCTGAATGGCTGCTGCTTTGGTGTGCCTTACAGTGGTCCACTTGCAACGACCTACCCTCCTTCCAATGTTACCATGAATTATGTTCAGCGCAAGCTCGGGGTTCTTCCCCCGGATGCCAATTACTGCGCGTCCACCTTTCCGATTGAAGGCATCGCCTCTATTTTCAACGTATTTCTCTGCCTATTTCTGCTTTGGCTCGAGCGCAGGAAAAAGTTCAAGGGTCTGTTATTTCCTATTTATATGGGTCTTTATGCCATGGGGCGTTTTTGCATTGAGTTTGGTCGCGGGGATTCCATTGTCAAGATTTGGGGCATGACGCCTGGGCAACGCACGTGTGCTTGTATTTTTCCAATTGCCTGCATTTGGTTTATTTTTGGATATTTCTACCAGAAACGCAAGAACGCTAAAATAGGAAACAAATGAGTCACGATCCACAAGAAGCTATTTTCACCATTTGTGAAGAAGAATCCAATCGGCGGCTAGACCAGGTTTTAGCAACTCGATGGCCAAAATATTCGCGGGCATTTTTTCAAAAATGCATTACAGATCATCGGGTACTGGTCAATCGCGTTTCGAGCCGTCCTGCCTACAAAGTAATCGAAGGCATGACCGTAAGCCTTATTTGGCCCGAACAAAAAGCGGAAACCCTCAGCGGCGAAAACATCCCACTGGATATTCTCTACGAAGACGGCGATATTATAGTGATCAATAAACCCATTGGCCTTGTTATACATCCCGCTAATGGAAATAAAACCGGGACTCTTGTGCAAGCCCTACTCTATTACAAACCAGAAGTTTTCGGAAATATGATTGATGAGGACCAGCGTCCCGGCATCGTCCACAGACTTGATAAAAACACTTCAGGCGTACTGATCATCGCTAAAAACAAACATTCATGGGAAATACTAAAAAAGACCTTCAAGACCCATAACCTGAAAAAAATCTATCGCGGTATTGTGAAAGGCACCCCCGAGTTATCCACCGGCAAAATTGAAACCGATATCAGCCGACACCCGGTAAATCGCCTAAAAAGGGCCGTTGTGCCATTTGGAACAGGTAAAACCGCGCTTACAAAATACCGCATTGTCGATTCCAATTGCCATGCGTCTCTCCTTGATATTCAAATTTTTACGGGCCGGACCCACCAGATTCGCGTACACTGTTCCTACATGAAGCATCCTATTTTAGGAGATTCTTTATACGGCGGAGCGGCAGGAAAAGAGGATTTTCCAGCCAAGCGGCAGCTATTGCATGCATGGAAGTTAATCATTCCCCATCCGATCACCAAAGAAGTCATGACATTTACGGCCCCTCTTCCGGAGGACATGGCAGAAGCCGCAGAATTTTATGGGCTGAATTGGCACAACCTGGGAGATTCTAACGATGAATAATTTAGCACCATTTCAAGATAAGACGATTGATAAGATCCGCGAAAACGGCGGAATTTTTCATACGCCGGCCGGTCATATTCTTTGTTTCCCCGAAGAATTCGGTTTTTGTCAAGGCGTAAAACTAGCGATCAATCGCTTGCAAATGAAGAAATCCCAAGAATCCTTTCGTACGATTCACCTTCTTGGTTCCATGATTCACAATCCGAATGTCAATGCGTGGTTTGCAAATCATGGCGTCCAAATCAGCTCGCCCCCCGAAGAGGAGGCTCTTCTTACGGATGAATTCAAGGCGGAAAACACTGTATATATCATCCCGGCCTTCGGGCTCTCTTTACGGCAGCAGGCCAATATTGAACGCAATCTTCCTGAAAGCAGTGAAATTTTTGACTGCACCTGTCCCTTTGTCCGCAATGTCTGGAATATTGCCAAACGTGAAGCATCCGCTGGGCGCGCCATTTTTGTCCATGGTAATCCCGTTCATCAGGAAACGCGCGCCATCTGGAGTCGTGCCTGCAAATACGCAAAAGCCGCCGCCCTGATTGCCAATCCAAAAGAAGCCGATGCGCTGTTAATAGAACTTAATAAAAAAGATGCGGTTCCAGACTATCCCGCTTCTCAGTTGCATAATCACAAATACTTAAATCAGCTAAAATGGACCCTCGTAAATCAAACGACAATGCTTTATTATGAAACCGAAGCGATTGCAGAAAAGTTGCGAACACATTGTCCAACGAGTCCTTTTTCCGGCAATGGCACTATTTGTTCATCAACGCACAAACGCCAACAAGCCGCCGAAAAATTAATCTCCGGCAACAGCTCGATGATTTTTGTGCTTGGCGGCATTAACAGCAGTAACACAATTCAGCTCTATAAATTAGCCAAAAAGCAAAAAATCGTTTATTTTATTCAAAATCCGGATGATGTCTCCATGGATTCTGTCAAGCACTTCGATCCTATCGAAGGAGTCTGGCACAAAACAGAACATTGGCTTAAACCGGATTATCAACAGATAGGCATTCTCGCTGGGGCTTCCTGCCCCGATACTCAATTAAGCCTGCTGTTAAAAAATATATCTAATTTTTTCTAAAATAATAAAAACAAATAAAATCTCAT
>JBAYAV010000015.1:0-19366 GCA_041669565.1 Lentisphaeria bacterium | reverse complement strand
TTTTTGTGCCGCCAACCTCGTCACATACCTGTGGGTATGCTCCTCGTTGTCGGCCCCAAAATCAAATCACGATTTTTTCGGCAAATTGTCAAGTTAATTTTTTACAGCCCCTTATCCCATTTAAGATTCATGGGAAAAAGTCTCAAAAAAAAGAATTCAAGAATTAAAAGTGATCTTTTTTGTTTTCTCCTTTATATTTGGTTTGTGATAATAATAGAAGAATGTGCCTATCTATATGCAAAACACCTAGAACAATATCGATTCGAAAAATTATGAAATATTTCAGAACCCCAAATTCTTTTTTACGAATACAGCAATACCATTGAAAATGGAAATAGGAAAAATAAAATGAATTATATAAACACATCTATTTTAGACATATTTAAAATTGGTCCGGGGCCCTCAAGTTCCCACACAATCGGCCCGATGCAGGCGGCCTATGCCTTTATGAAGGCGGTCGCCATACTTCCGGCAGAAATTCTTTGCCAGACAGCCAAGCTTAATGTTCACCTCTACGGCTCCCTTAGTGCTACCGGCAAAGGACATGGAACAGATAAAGCTATAACCGCGGGATTGTTAGGCGTAAACCTAGATACCTGTGATGCCAATTTTATCTTAAATCTGTGGAACAAAGAAGAGGATGAATACAAAATAAAAATGGGTGACAAAATACTCGCTTTTAAGCAAAATAATATTATATTCGAGCCTCCAAACAATTTGTTGAAATATCAAAATACCTTAAAAATAAAACTCCTCGATAAATCAAACAAAGAACTTTTCTCAAAAATTTATTATTCTATCGGCGGTGGCTTTATACTTTGCGAAGGAGAACAGGAAAAAGTCAACTCGACACCACCCCCATACTGTTTTCTCAACATGGAAGAATTTAAATGCATTTACAAAAAAACGGGCTTGTCCGCAATTGAAATTTTGCGAGAAAATGAGAAAACATTAACAGGCCTAAATAATTCAGAAATAAATCACAGGCTTGACCGCATTATTGATACAATGACAAAAACAGTTGAGAGAGGACTGAATACCACAGGAGTACTTCCCGGAAAACTCTGTTTGGAACGAAAAGCACCAGATCTTTATAAAATGACCCAAAAAAACAACGACCCATTTGAAAAAAAATTATTATGCCTAAACTCTTTTGCCTTTGCAGCGTCGGAAGAAAACGCGGCAGGAAGAATCATCGTCACAGCACCAACGTCAGGAGCTTCAGGAACAATGGCCAGTATTATATATTATCTGTTGAATTATAGAAAAATCAGCAGAGCGGAAATTCGGAACGGGCTCTTGATAGCAGGGCTTCTTGGTTGTATCGCCAAAACGAATGCGAGTATTTCTGGTGCAGAAGTTGGCTGCCAGGGAGAAGTGGGAGTTGCCTCGGCAATGGGAGCCGGCCTGATTTCCTATATCAACAAATGTAATTTACAATTTATTGAAAACGCCGCTGAAATTGCCCTGGAACATCATTTGGGAATGACCTGTGATCCCATCGAAGGTTATGTTCAAATTCCATGCATAGAACGCAATGCTGTTGGAGCCGTAACGGCCTATAATGCTTATATAATTGCAGAAGGAATTTGCCTAAACAAACAAAAAATCGGTTTCGATGAGGTCCTAAAAGCAATGCTTAAAACGGGACAAGATATGGGAACATCCTACAAAGAAACATCACGCAGCGGATTAGCTTCCTGCTCTCTTTGCTGCTGATACAATTTCCAAAAATAAGTATTTTTACCTTTTCCTTCCTCTCTTTCCCCTTAATAATAAATAGTATATTTTTCCTTTTCCACAACAAAAAACATTTGCAAAAAAGACAAGAAATATTACTTTTATTATGAATCAATATTATATTATCCATCATTGGATTCATAAAGATAAAAGGCCCCAAATAAAAGATCAAGCTACAAGGAGGATTCACCCATGAACACCCACCAATTTTCTGGCTTAACCAATCTGTATAATAATTGGGATAATGTCATTACCGTCGCACATCGCGGCGCTAGTGGCTGCTATCCGGAAAACACCATCCTCAGCATGCGCAAAGCAATTCAATGCGGTGCCGATATGATTGAATTCGATCTGCGCGCCAGCAAAGACGGAATTCCCATTCTTCTACACGACAACACCCTAAACCGTACTTCTGATATGCAGGGAAAACCAGAAGAATACTCCCTTGCCCAATTACGATGCGGAAATTTTTCCCATTATATCTACGGAACCGATTATAAAAGCGGAAAAGAAGTAAGCAAACCAGTTTACCGCTCCATGAAAATCCCTACTTTTGAGGATATTTTACAACAATTCCGCGGACAGACCGCAATGAATATTCAGGTCTATGCCGAACAATCCGTTATAAAAGAAATATGTCACCTCTATAAACAATATCAAATGTACGACCAAGGATACCTAACACTTGCTACAATGAAAGATATTGACTTTGTAAAATCCATCGATCCAAAAATTGAAATCTGTTATACCCCCGGCTGGGAAGACCGAAGTAGCCCCGAAAACCTGAAACTTTGCAAAAAAATCGGCTGCCGTTTCGTTCAACCAGTCGCCGATTTCTCGGATCCATGCGTTTTTGATCTCTGCAATGAACTTAAATTGCGCACAATCGTTTTTCGTTCTAACACCGAAGATATGAACTATAAACTCGTAAAACTCGGTGCCACTGGCATACTCAGCGACCGCGTGGATATCCTTATCGATAGCCTTAAAGAAATGAAAAAATACGAATAAAAAAAATATCATGATGAACAACGAACAAAAAGACCCTTATAACGTTACCGATATCGTACCGCCTTTTGATATTACCTGCAATATCAAAAATTTAATGCTCCCAACTCGAGACAACATAAAACTCCATACAATTGTCTATTTTCCCCCTGTACATCCGCCAAAATGCTCGGTTGTTTTGGTACGCTCACCCTATACTCGAACCACCTATTTTGGCTTGCCCTATGAAGAAGCACTTAAACATCAGGCAATCTACATCCAGCAAGCATGTCGCGGCACCGGCTGGAGCGAAGGAACATTCGACCCCGCACAACGAGACAACGAAAAAAACGACGCCGAAGACCTCTTCGCATGGCTCACAAAACAAGATTGGTTTAATGGCCGATGTGCCATGTTTGGCGCCAGCTACCCTGGCTGGTGTCAATGGAGCGCACAACGTGCCCAATTCAGCGGGCTAGTTGCTACAACACCACGTGTAGCGCCCATGCATAGCTGCGTCGGCGCAGCGACAGATGGTGGAGGAGTACAGCTATCCTTCGGCATTAACTGGATGCTGTCCATGCATCATCGTTCAACCTACGGATACGAAGGCGTTCCAGATTATAATGCCATGAAAACAGTATGGAAACTTCCCGTTATTGACAGTGATAAGCATGCCGGATATTCCGCACTGGCCCCCTTCCGTCATTTTTTCGAGTCTGCGAACAAACCATCGATCGTTCTTAATTCTTACCAGAACGAATTCAAAACCTTTCGCGCACCAGCGCTGATAGCCGGTGGCTGGTTTGATAATTTCAAGCCCGAAACAATTGAGAGTTTCCTTCTTATGAAAAAAGAAGCCGCAACCAAAGAAGCCCGACAATTTACACGGCTTCATATTGGCCCATGGGGTCACGGCGGTCTACTGAATCCTGAATTATTCGGCAAACACTGCAATCAGGATGCCCTGAATGAAAAGCAGAAAAAATATATTTTCAACCTTTTGAAAAATCCTACCGACGACCCACTGCCAAACCAGCCCGCCGTTGAATTTTATATGCTGGGAGAAAACTGCTGGCATACCGCTGATACTTGGCCACCAGAAAAGACCATCATCAAGCAGGCATACATCCATTCAAATGGCAATGCAAATTCTTCCAATGGAGACGGCACCATCAATGATACGCCACCAAGCCAAGAAACACCCGATGTTTATATATCGGACCCCGAAAACCCAATATTATCCAACCACGGGCAGCATCAGGCGCTCGGCTGTTATGATCGATCCGACCAAGAGCAGCGTTCCAGTATGCTCGTTTTTACCTCTGAAAAATTTACCACCCCCCGGACTGTCACGGGCGAAGTTCAATTCGAATTTTTTGCTTCTGTTTCAACGCCGGACACTGATTTTTTTGCAACGCTTGCGGAGGTAACCCCAGAAGGGCATTCCTATGGACTGACCACTGGCATGATACGGGCACGCTTTCGCAATTCAATGACAAGCGAAGAACTGCTGATACCAGGGGAAATTTATAAATTCAAGATCAATCTTTCTCATATTGCCGTAAAATTTTTACCAGGGCATGCCCTACGTTTAGAAATTCATGGGCAAAATTTCCCAAATCTTGATCGCAATGCCAACACCGGCGGCCCCATTCTTCAGGATGAAAAATTGCGTTTATCCCGTCACACGATCTATCACAGTGATAAATATCCAGCATTTTTATCCCTGCCGATAAACAATTCTTTTTAACAAGCAAAAAATAAGTTCTATTTTTAAATACAAACATAAAAAAAGCCTATTTGCACTTGCAAACTTTTTTTCACCCTCTAAATTATAAAAGCTCCAACACATAACTGTGTTCCCATCGTCTAGTGGCCTAGGACAACGGGTTCTCATCCCGTAAACGGGGGTTCGACTCCCCCTAGGAATGCCATCCTATAAAAATTAAATAAAAAAGCCGTCAAGCATATGCTATGACGGCTTTTTTATTGCATGGAAAAAACGTAGAACAAACGACTGCACTGAAATATTAATTCAAAAAATTATTGCGCACTGCGTGCAAAAAGAAAAATAATCCCTGCAGCCTTATGAGCACTATCGTTTATAGACCATAGCCAACGATTCTTTTATTTCCGGGCGGCGCAGAATAAGAACGCCAATCAAGTACCCTATTCCACCAGCGGCACATCCAGCAATGACCTGTGTTCCAGTTCGAAGAACATTAGGAAGTGAGCTCATCGATGGCAAACAACGCAGCGCTATCCAGGCACAAATACCTGCCAAGACGCCAGCCGGAAGAAGTGCCAATAAAGAAATTGCCGTTTTGGAAGGCTTCCACAATGGCATAAATTTCTTGTTGATCCGCATCAACAGAATCGCATTCAGCCAAGAACAAATACTTGTCGATAACGCCAACCCGCCTTGACGTAAAAACTGCATCAAAATAAGATTCAAAATAATATTTAAAATCATACAAAAACAACCAATTTTCACCGGCGTTGCTGTATCAAAACGCGCATGAATAGGCGTCGTCGCAATTTTTACCGCACAAAAAGCCGGTAGCCCTGGAAGATAAAACAACAATGCCCAAGCACTCTCTTGAACAGCTTCCTGATTAAACGCCCCACGATAAAACAACAACGAAAGAATGGGCTCACGTAAAAGAAAAAAAAGTACTGTGCATGGCAATATCAGAAAAAAAACCTGCCGAAGCGCATAATCAAAACAATTGGCAATCTCTTGCTGAGCCCCTTTTGCCACTAAATGAGACATATTTGACAAACAAACAACTCCCATCGCTACTCCAAAAACACCCACTGGTAAATAAACGATATGCTGGCTGTAATTCAAAGCACCCACCGCTGCTGGACCTAATTTTGCCGCCAGTATTTTATCCACCAGACTATTAATCTGCATCACACCGACACCACCCAGACCCGGCAGAATGCGCCAGCACAGTGTCTGAACCGCTTTGTCATGCCAAGATGGATCAAATCGATACGTAAACCCTGCTCGACGACTCAATATCATCAGCGTCAGCAACTGCAGTAATCCGGCTAATAGTGCACTTAACGAGAAAATAAAAATAGGGGGGCGTTCCGTTATTTGCCATTGCTGACAAAGAAACAATATACTGCAAACTTGTACGACATTGAATAAAATCGGCACAAGACCAGGCATCGTAAATTTTTTCAAACTGTTCAATACCGATGCAAAAGCACCCGCCTGACATATTAACAGCGCATACGGCATAAGAATAGGAATCAGTAAGAACGTTAAAGGAATATGCGCACCGAGGTTTTTATTCTTCACAGACAAAAAATAGCACCCAAGAGAAATAATTGCAGTAATAAGAACAAAACCAACCAAGACAATCAGCTGAATTGAAATTGCTCGTGATGCCAGTTTTTTAGCTTCTTCAGGTTCTTTTTTTGCCCAGCGTTCGGAAAGCATCGGCACAAATGCCGCCGCAAAAGCACCCTCGCTAAGTAATGCACGCAAACTGTTCGGAACCGCAAACGCTAAATTAAAAGCCGCCTGCGCAACCCCAGTTCCACCCCAATACCACGCCATCACAATATCACGAATAAGGCCTGTAATGCGACTGCCTAATATACCCGTACTTAATCGCAGCATCGACTTGCCAACAGATCCCGAAATATTTTTTTGGGCTTTTTTATTGTCTTGTAAATCAGACATTGTTATCTTTGGGTTTTAAGCATGAACCTTCGAAATCCAGTCATCAATTATTTTTCGCGCGATACTACCGGGTCTCGGCAGCGTCGGCAGAGCATCCACAGAATACCACTCCGCATCCACAATCTCACGACCATCCACTATTAGTTCACCAGAATCATATTCTGCAGTAAATCCACACATCAGTGAGCCAGGAAAAGGCCATGGCTGACTGCCCCAATAGCGAACTTTTTTAACATTGATATTCACTTCTTCGTGAATCTCACGGGTGACCGATTGTTCCAACGTTTCGCCGCTCTCAACATATCCTGCAATAAGACTATACGTATTATTTTGGAAACCGGCATTATGCGCCAGCAAAAGTTTATCGTCCTTACAAATTGCCGTAATAACTGCCGGGTTGATTTTGGGAAAATGCAAATAGCCGCATTTCGGACATACACGCGCCCGCACTTCAGCCTTTTCCTGCAGTTTTGTTCCGCAAACACCACAATAATTAGTATGTTCACGCCAGTACAACAGCTGTTTTCCCATGCAAATCAGACAAACATACTCTTCTGGTAACGCAGCCATAGCGGAACGCATCACAGTCGGCTTATCAAGTCTGCTTTCTACGTTCTTTATATTTACCGCATAGCAGGCACGGCCATCCCACGAACCAAGATAAACGGCGTCATACGGCAATGCTTTTGTCCAACTGCCATAACCTTGTCTAAAAAGCGGAAAGAACGGGATAGAATTTTCTTCCTGTGGCGGCAAATACAATTCGCCTTTTCCATTCATAATAATACAAAGGTCATCTTTTTTTACTGGATTATCCGAATAGAAACCGATTTCAAAATGTTTCACGCAAGCACCTTCCTACTTTACACTTTCAATCAATTTTTTTACTTCTTCATACGTAGAAGCAACCGGAAATTCTGGAAATTCATCCACAACATTCTGAGATGGGCGGAACAGGATGCCCAGTTTTGCTTCCTTCAGCATTGAAGTATCATTGTAGGAATCTCCCATAGCAATAACATCGAAATTCAGTTGTTTAAAGGCCAAAACAGCATGACGTTTTCCATCCAGAAGACGCATCTTGTAATCAATTACATTACCATCCGCATCCACTTCTAGAGAATTACAAAACAACGTCGGCCAGTCAAATTTTTTCATAAAGGGACTGGCAAATTCATAAAAAGTATCCGAGAGAATTACATTTTGGTAGCGTTTAGAAAGCCAATTCATATAATCCAGTGCACCATCCAATGGGCTCATTGTCGATATCACATCTTGTATATCCGCCAACTTTAGATGATTTTCTTTTAACAGTGCCAGGCGTTGTTTCATCAGCACATCATAATCCGAAATATCACGTGTCGTCAAACGCAGTTTTTCAATACCGGTTTTTTCAGCGAAAGCGATCCACACTTCAGGGATCAGAACACCCTCTAAATCCATCGCAACAATCAACGGTCGTTTTAACATACCAATAATTCCTTTTCTTTTATAGCTCTTAAAAAAAGCCGTCCATTGCAAAAGACAGCAAAAGACGGCTTTTATAAAAGTATCATTTTAACAATTTTTAATTTTCAAAACTGAGTTCAAAGTCATGCATTATTTTCTGAATTTCGCCTTCCATTTTATTCTTCTGCTCTTGATTCGTCACGCAATTTTTTTGAGCCAGAAGGTAAAATATTTTTTGTAAAGCCCACTCACGGGAAATTTTTTGATCGGCACGTCCGCATTCTTTATACTTTCTGCGAAAGACAAGATCGCTATAACGTTTTTGATAATCACGCCCTGTTAACGCCAATACCAATTCATCTTCCTCATTTTCATACCGACCATATAACCGCAGAGATTCCTGACGATATAAATGTGGCAAATCTTTCGGAAAAATTTCTGCGCGGCTGTTTTTATCTGCCATATAGCGCAAATCCATGATGATCATACTCGAATGCGCGCTGATAAAATCAACCACTTCCCGCTGTAAATCATCCACTGATTTTACGTAATTCTGTTTTCCGCGATTTAAATAACCAAGATAATCCAGTAATTCACGATTCGTATGATTTCCCACACTGAATGGATAGATCGAAACGTTCCCTGGATTAATTCCAGTTATTCGCCGTAAAAATTCATCCGATGAATGAATATTGACCGTTGACTGCCCATCCGTTAAAAGAAAAACATTTAACGGGCGATCCATATCCCCATTACTAGCCTTTACAAAAGGCGCCAATCCCGCAAAAACATCGGTCATACCACCGCGGTATAAAGAAGAAATATAGTTATCGGCAATACTTTTGTTCGAAGCATTCATGATCTCAAACTTAGGGAAAACACTTTTTGCATAATCCGTAAAAGAAACAACATTAAAACGATCCGACGGATTTAAATAATTCAGTGCCTCTCGCGTGGCCGCCTTAAATTTCGATAACTTTGATACAGAAATACTATTTGAATGATCAATAATAAATAACGAGTCCTTCGAAACATCCCGCAACGAATCACTAAATTCATTCGGCGATATGTCTACTTGAAAAAAGCCGCCAAGGCCAAACTTGTCTTTCAAAACCCGAACTTTGACATTTACAAAATGATCTAACGGACGAGGAGCCAACGAACCAGCGGGGCGATTCAAGGCAGCAAATAAATACTGATCACCCGAATCCGGTTTTCCTCCAACACGCGAGCCATTCCATAAAGAATCCGAAGCCTTGTTCTCCAACCCGAAATTTTTCAAGTCCGCCCCGAGAGATCCGAAATGCGGGTGTTTCTCTGATTTTAATCCAAGGTTATAAGAATCCGAAGACCCGCCGCTGAGCGGTCCATTTGCAGCCAGACTCGGCAGCAAAAATGCTTTGCTATCTAAACGCGCCAGCTTTGGCGTGAAGATTCGATTCGGCAAAGCTCGTCTTTCCGGGGCTAGTTTATTAAAATCAATTTCCACAATTTT
This sequence comes from Lentisphaeria bacterium, assembly GCA_041669565.1. GTDB lineage: Bacteria > Verrucomicrobiota > Lentisphaeria > Oligosphaerales > Oligosphaeraceae > JBAYAV01. The sequence continues at coordinate 9,992 of JBAYAV010000015.1, read as the reverse complement.
AGGACGCGGGGCTGTAATTTCCACGCTTTTAACTTGAACGTCCTTTTGGTTTTGGTTGTGCAAGTTAAGATTTGTATCCAGTTTATATTTCGGGGTAATTGATTCAAGGAGATTTTCATCTTTAAAAACTTTTTCCAGCTTACTGGCGACAACAGATTTTTTTTGCAGCTCTTGCTTTATATCATTATTGATACTTGCTAGTTTTTTAGAACTGGCGAAGACTTGTTTTTTCTCTTCCAACTTCGCGATTTCTGGTTTTTGCACAAAATTCTTGACCACCATATATTGTTTTTTTTTCTGTGGATTTTGCGTCGATATTTCCATTTTGCGGTTCACATAGATATTCGCCGCTGCCCCAAAAACCAACAAATGGAATAAAACAGATACAATAACAGACAGAATAAGATACTGCTGAATCTTCATATATACACTCTCCTGAAAATCTTATAATTACGTCAATGCTCTAAATTTATATTCTGAACCACTATTTTGCAATACAAAAAACATGAAAAGAAACAGAAAAGGCAAAAGATTTTTACTTTTTCATCATTTTACCTCAATTTTTTGTTTTTTTTAGCAATATCATTCATAATTTCAACCTTCTTTATTTGAATTTTCTTTTATCGATATCATATTATAGGACTAATTGAAATTTTTACTCCAAATTTGTATCATTATAATCTGCTCCTTTCAAGAAGGGCTCAACACAGGAAACAAAGAATGCCGAATATTAAATCAGCAGCAAAACGCTTAAAAAGTAATGCTAAAAAAGAAACCTTCAACCGTATGCGCAAATCACGCGTTCATACTTATGAAAACATCTTAGACGAAGTTATTAAAAAAAATAACAAAGAAGAAATTACCGCAGCACTCTCTAAATGCTTCTCTGAATTAGATAAAGCCGCAAAAACTGGTGTTATTCATCAAAATAAGGCCGACCGTAAAAAACAACGCCTTGCTACACGAATCGCAAACTTGGCTTAATTTTTTCAAAGATTACCGAATATAAAACGCCAGCCGTATAAAATATTTTAATACGCTGGCGTTTTTTTCTTACAATTTAATTCATATTTAATTTTAACAAACAAAAAAGCTAGATTAAAATCAAGCTATTTTTTTTAATGTAAAGGAGAAACCGTTATGCCTACACCTATTAGTATGGGGCAATTATTCGCTGACAGCTGCAAAAAAAATAAAAAGCATACTGCATTAATCTCTCCCTCTTCGGACGGACTCCAAATTATTTCTTTCGCACAATTACAACAGGAAGTGCTTGCCTGGGCAAATTATCTTAACGATCAAGGTATAAAACCCGGCGATCGCGTTGCGGCAATTGCAAGCAAATCCATAAATCACTATCATTTTTTCTACTCCTGCTGGCACCTCGGGGCTATCCCCGTACCCATTTGCGAAAGCCTTGGCGACCCTGAAATGAGCTTCGTTATTAAAGACAGCGAACCAAGTCTTATTCTTACCGATAACCATTGTATGAAAAAAGTAAAACAAAACTGCGGTGCAGTCAAGGTCGTTGATTGGAATGATCTTCCCCTACAGTTGCAAGAAAACGAAGAGGCCCCCGCCATTGCCAAAATTGCGGTCGATGATATCGCCACTCTTATTTACACAAGCGGTTCCACTGGCATGCCCAAAGGCGTTATGCTCACCCATCGGAATCTTTCCATTAATGTCTGGGGCGCGCTAGAGGTTTTTCATATGGGAAACAAAGACCGCATTATGTCATTGCTTCCCTACTGGCATAGCTACGCCTTAGTTTGCGAAGTCGGATGCAGTATAAAAGCTGGATGTGTTTGCGTGATTCCAAAAGATATACGCGACTTCAAACGCAATATTAAAAATTATGCTCCAACGGTTGTTATTGTTGTTCCTCGTATTGTTGAGGGCTTAAAATTAGCCATAGACAAGCGCATTAGCGAATCGACTCCCCGCATCAAAAAACTAATTAATACAGCCATTTACAATGCCAGCCGTATTTACACTGCCGGACCGCGTTTAGACGGCGGGATTCTTCGAATGATCACGCATCATTGTTTCTATGACCCGCTTGTTTTTCGAAAATTCCGAAAAGCCTTTGGCGGAAAAATCCGCTGTATTGTCAGCGGTGGCGCTCCACTGGATCTCGAACTACAAATCTTTTTTAAATATATTGGCCTGCCAGTCTACCAGGGATATGGTTTAACAGAAACTTCACCCGTTGTCAGTTCGAACTATTTTGATCGTCATCGCTTAGGAAGCTGTGGGCCTGTCATGCCATGGCTTCTGCCAAAATACGGCGGTGATTATACCTTCAAAGATGAAAACGGCAATATGGGAAAGGACGTGCGCGGGCAGCTCTTAATCAAAGGGCAATGCGTCATGAAAGGCTATTGGCGCCATACCGATGCCAGTGCTAAAACAATGGAAGACGGCTGGCTGAATACCGGCGATGTCTGCTATTGCGACAAAGATGGTTATTTATTTCTTCAGGGTCGCAAAGGAAATATGATTGTTTTAATTGGCGGTGAAAAATTACACCCAGAATCCATCGAAGATGCCGTCAAAAATTCCAAGCTTATTTCGGAAGCGATGGTCATTGGCGAAAAATGCAAAAATGTCTATATTTGTGCCAATGTTACCGAAGAGATTCGCAAAAAACATAATCCCCAAAAGTTGCATGATCTGATCAAAGCTGATATGCTCAAATACACGAAGGATTTAGCAGCCTACCAAAAGCCAAAAGAAGTTCTCATTCTGCCTGATTTTACCATCGATGACGGTACATTGACCGCAATTATGAAAATTCGGCGGTATAAAATCAAACAAATTTACAAAAAAGAGATTGAGGATTTTCTCATTCAGAATGGCGAAGAAGTCGCAACCAAGCGTAAATTAGGCATCGCCAGTTCAAAAGTTGTTGAAAGTCTAGAAGCTGGCAGCGTTATTCTCGGTAATGGCAATGCCTTAAAATAAACCAAGAAATTTTTTACAATTAGGATGAAACGAAGGTTTATTTCATCCTAATTGTCAGATTCTTTAAAAAAACAGGATATTTTATTTGCAATCAAAGAGTTCTTGAACTACTTTATAATAAAATAATCATTTGATTCTACAATAACTTTATACGGGAGTTTTTTAATATGCCTGACACTCCATCTGAAAACAAGAAATTACGCTTACACAATACGGACACCAATCGTTTTAAAGTTGAAACGGGTCGATTTAAAATACAAAATGAAACAACGGAAGAAACCGCACAAAAAAAAATTACCCCTGCAGCTAGTGCAACCCAAAAGGCTATCAATTTAAATGATCCCATAAGCTTACGCGATACATCAACCGGAAAGCTCCGAAAAATCACGTCAACAGGTCAGACAGCCAGTACTTTCACACCAGGAAAAATTGAAAAACGAAGCGAAACGGTTCGTTTAAAAGTCATTCGAAAAAATCCCGAGCAGGAAAGCAGCGATTCGTCCCCATTGACTGGCGACGTTCACTCAATATCCCTGACGCCGGATACCAACAAACCGCAGCCCCAACCAAAACATACTTTAAACTTATCGGCATCAAAGCCCCCCCAACCCCCTCCACCCGGCGTAAGACTCGCCGGTGTACAGCCCGCTGTTGTCACTCCTACTGAAAATTCGATAAAATCCGACAATAAACTAAAACTAAAAAATCAAGAATCAGAACAGCCCAAACAACCAGCCTTCAAAACGATCTCAGTGCCACCACCAACTCCATCAGCACAAAAAACAATGGTAGTGCCGCCGCCACCGCCAACAAGTTCTTCTCCGGTTACTTCCACAGCACCAGCAGCACACTTAAAACCAACAATTGATACATCAACAATAAAATTAAATATTAAAAATTTAGCAATTAAAAACACAGAGCAGGATTCTTCAACAAAAACGAATGTCGATACCCCAAAACCTGAAATTTTATCCCCGCTCAAATCTCAAAAGAATACCACGGACACCATTGCTGCAAAAAAAATGGATTTGACGTCCACAACTTCTATTTCAACAGCTCATATAAAAGAATATGCTAAAAAGTCTTCCACGGCAACCATTTCATTAAAACCGAAAGATGCAAAAGCTGCTGATAGCAAAGAAGAAGATGCATTCTCCAAGAAGATCAACTTAAAAATAAAAAAGACATCCGATAATGCTCCACAGCAAGCGTCTCCTGTCGCCGAGTCTAAAAATCACGGCTCAGGTGCTACTCAAGCAGTACCTCCGCCAGAGCCTGCTGAAAAAGATCATTCTTCCAATCACTCTGAAACACAGGCGATCAATCCACCAGAGGACTTCAAAAAGCCCAAACTGACGATCAGCAAGAAGAAAGCGAAAGAGACCGTTTCAGTACCCCCTCCAGAAAATAAGAAACTAAAAAAGAAGAAAAAAGAGAAAGCCGATACTTCTATTCCCGGTATTGCGACTCCCTCAGACGCAAAGAAAATCGGGGCTTTAGAAAGCATTTCAGCGCTTGTTGCAGCGTTGGCAATCGGAACAACTATAACAAGTTATGTTTTGTCTTTTCTTTCACAGATGTAAAAAGTTCCCCCTTTCATCTCTTCTCCTCAAAAAGCACGGATAAATTTTATCCGTGCTTTTTGTATTTCAATTTATCTTTGCTTCAAAAGTAACTTTTTCCCACCAAAAAAGAGGCGTCTTGCACTTAGGGGCTGTTCAGAAATAACCTTTACATTTGCCTAATTCTCGTGAATGCTTTTTGTGCCGCCAACCTCGTCACATACCTTAGGGTATGCTCCTCGTCGTCGGCCCCAAAATCAAATCACGATTTTTTCGGCAAATTGTCAAGTTAATTTTTTTACAGCCCCTTATATATTTTCTTCTTCAAAACGTTCCTTCTCATAATCAACAACTTCTTGAACAGCATTCTGAAATTCTTTCAGCGAGCATTTTTCAGACTCTTTCTGCAATAAATTCAAAAATTCTTGCGCAGACATACTTTCAGGGATACGGATTTTTAGTTTCTTCTGCCAAAAATGAAGCACCTGCAAATACTTTTTTCGTGCTAAATACTGTCGATCCGACAAGCACATTTTTTTTATTCGCTGCGCTTGGGAATACCGATACCATCCGAAATATCCAGCACCAAACAACAGTAGAAAAATTCCGATCGGGTGAATCAATGCACGCCCTGCCAAAACGACAAACAGCACAATTGCTGCGGCGATTCGACCTTCATGCACCATGCGTATTATCTCAGAAAAATAATATTTAAACAAATCCCACCAAGACGCCAGTCCATTCCAGTTTTCCGAACGATTCTGAATTTCGCTCGGTGGGGTCATATCTAGTCGGATCCACTTTTGCAGCGTTTCGTTATAGGCCTCAAGCCATGCATGCGCATTGCTAAGACGCGACACATAATAGATGCCAGACGGATGACGCTCATAACAAAGAAATCCGGTTACATACCGCGCCGGGATTCCTGCTTGCCGCAGCAGTAGCACACTTGCTGCAGCAAAAAGTTCACAATGTCCCGCTTTACTGTTTTCTAAAAAATACAATACTGGATCGCCAGCCTCCGGCGGCCTTTCTACCCCGAGACGATAGCTATAATTCTGGGCAAAATAAGATTCCAGCGCGCTCCTTTTCTGTGAAAAACTAACGGCTTCCTTCCAATTGGGCATCGCTGCTAAAAGAGCATCAAGGCGGAGCCTTAATTCTTCCGGCACAGACAAAAACTCTTCCTTTTCAGGCCCTCTGCCCTTACCAGCAACTTTTCCCTGCCAGGCATCCTTTTTCAGCAAATCATTACGGCAAAAAATTTCATATCCGGCATCTCGCCGCCATTGTTCTGCCGTGATCTGCCCCATTTTATCGACTTTCAAGCCAGAAGCCACCATACGGATCCTTTGTACCGGCATAACCACCGGCAAAAAGGCGCTGCGCATTCCGCCACAAAAAGAAATTTGCCATTGTTGCTGCGCCACACTATCAGCTTTTTCTCCCAAATCAAACGTCGTAACCGTAATCATGCCTTTGGAAGACACACCGGCATAGCTTTGCACACCACCATTTCCAGACGACTTTTCCCAAATTCCCCGTTTATATTCTTCAAAACACCGCATCCGCAAATATTCCGGTGGTTGTTTCCCCTTTACGCGAAGCACGATTTTTTTTCTTTCTTTATTTCCACTAAGCGGCATCGGCAAATTCAGATCGACATTGTCACCAAAAACCGGTGCTGAATTTTTCAGCATTTTTTGTCCCATGCGCATCGAGTGGCCTCTCATATAAACACGCTCAATTTCTCGAATTCCGGCATCAATTTTTGGTGCTAAATAAAAGACGCCCATAATACACAAAATCAAAACAAATACGCTCAAAAGCCGTAACAGCAAAATTTTAAAATGGGAACGATTCTGTTGCAACACTGGACTTAACAAAGCTAGTATTAAGAACAATACATACCCCACCATGATCCGATAACTTAATAAGTAGTGCTCATTCAACCATGAATCGAAAAAGGGCATCCTGGTATTCTGAAACATTAAATTATTAACGTCCCCACACGTACCTAATACAAAAATAGCGGCTCCTAGATTCATTCCAACAAACAATATCTCGGATGGAAAAAGCGCCATCGCAATGGGGCAAAGCAACGCAAACGCACAATAGTATTCCGGCCTGAAAAAAAATGAAAAAATTCCAAGGCGACTTTCTTCATTTGCAAACAAATACCCGCCCAGCGTTACCAATACCCCAATCACTACAACCGTATAAATAATGCTTCGATCCGTTATACGCAAACTTTGTCGCCGAAAATAAACAACCAAAATTCCGGTCAATACCATGATCGGGATATGCGGAAAATCACCTAACACACCTAAATAAAACGATAATGGCAATAAAAGAAAAACTGACAAAACCTTTAAGGATGGAGAAATATGTTTCATTTTTCTAGATCTCATGAATCTTTCCAGACAAAATATCACTCGGATTTACTGTTACAAAACAATCTTTCGAGACTTCTGTTTTACCAAGCATAATCACCTTAACAGCAACACCATTTGCACGTAATTGCCGAATAAAATCCGCCCGTTTTTCATCCCAGCTCAAAAGAATAACGATCACCGCCCCCAACTCTTGTGCTTCCTCCAGTATTTCATTTCGTGCCAGCCCTAGGTCATTCTGCACTTCTGCCTCCACGCCGGCCAGTAGATCTAAAAGCTGATTCATATTTCCGGTTTGACGCCCCAACGACAGCTTTCGCATTTCACGCCCTGCCGCAAAAAAATCAATCACAAAATCTTTTTTCATTAAAGAATGCACGATAGACGCCGCTAAAGTAATCGCCGCTTCCAACCGTTCATCCTGAGATTCTAAATAAAAATGCTTCCATAAATTACCAGCCGCAGAAAAGGCCGTTGATAAACGAAACAAATTGCCCCGATTTCCCTTTTGATGTGGAACATAGGTATCCACAATCAATGCCGCGCGACTCCTAAATTCATCTTTATATTCTTTTACGACCAAACGGCCCCTTCGAGCACTGCTCGGCCAATGGATATGACGCGGATTATCGCCATCCCTATAATCACGACACCCCGTAAAATCCTGCACCTCATTAATCTTAAGCATTTGATCCGAGCCATTTTTTTGAAACTTTTTACCCACTGGCAAATGAAATTGATCCAATAGAAAAAATGCCGGATGAACAATCAGGCGTTCTTCGGTCAACATAACGCTGGAATGCTTGCATATCCCAAATGGGAAAACAGATGATACTACAAGATTACGCAAATAAAAAATGCCCCGCCTTTTAGGAATCATCTTCCCGGATATTGTCAAAGCCTTCTTCCCAGGAAAATAAGAACAGCGCACGAATTGATGTTGCATAAACCACCGCATTCTTAACCCGCATTCAAAAATTAAAAATAACGCCGGAAAATGACGCCGGTTATACACCTCATAATGATAACAAAATTCTTGACCAACACAAGCATGCTCCGGAAAACTTCTCTTTGTTTTCAGCCATGGCCAAAATAACGCGCCAACAACCCAATCCGCAACCAACAACGCTACGGCAACCAATAACATCTCACGAACTTTTGCATCTGGAACAATAAAAGTATGGCCTAAAAATAGTACCATCGGAGGAATAACAAAAAGCCCCCCCCAACAAAATAAACGATTCAAAAAAGCCAGCAGCCATAATAAACTCGCCAATATCGGCGAGCGATACCGCCACCCCGTCTTGCGACGGCCAATTCCAGCAGGGCCATCAAGATACCACTGCATCCAATAAATATAAAGATGTTGGCTTTTATGCCATAAAGAAAAAATGTTCACTGACGCACTCATCCTAACGCGGAACCGCAATTTTATGCAGAATTTCTGTAATAACAGCAACACTGTTCAAACCGCTGTACTGCGATTGCTTTTCTAATATCACTCGATGCGCCAAAACTGGAATTGCCAGCTTCTTCAGGTCATCCACAGTAACAAAATCACGCTCATACAAAAAGGCCGACGCCTGCGCCGCGCGAATCCATAACAGCCCCCCACGCGGACTGGCTCCAAGACTGATCCGCGCGTCTTTACGCGTAGCGCCAATAACCCGAAGTACATACTGCAAAAGCGATTCATCCACCGTCACCATTTTTACTTTTTTCTGAATTTCAACCAGCTCCTCACACGAAAGAACTTCCGAAACTCTTTCTGCCGGATCACCATGCAAACGATCTTTAAAAAGCTGTATCTCTGCTTCATTATCCGGATATCCAAGCGACAGCTGCATTGCAAAGCGATCCAGCTGAGCCTCCGGCAATTCATAAGTGCCCTGATATTCAATCGGATTTTCCGTGGCTAATACAATAAATGGACTCTCCAAGACATACGTGACACCATCCGCAGATACTTGCTGCTCACTCATAACTTCTAATAAAGCAGACTGCGTTCTTGGACTCGCACGATTAATTTCATCCGCCAGCAAAATATTGGTAAAAACAGGTCCCTTCCGAAATCGCAATTCACCATCTTTCGCATTATATATACTACTTCCAATAATATCGGTCGGCAATAAATCCGGCGTAAATTGGATTCGTCGAAATTGAGCAGAAAGACAACCCGCCAGCGTTTTTGCCAGCGTTGTCTTGCCCACGCCAGGCACGTCGCGTAATAACACGCTGCCCTCCGAAATGAGAGCAATTACCAGCTGCTCAAGGACATCCGATTTTCCCTTGATTACTTTTTCTAAGACTTCACATACCCGCAATAACTGTTTCTGCATAAGAAAACCTTTATATGTTCTTTATAAGCTGCACAAAAAAATTCAGCCCCATTTTTACGGTATTTTTTTATAGACCTAATGATCAAAATAATATAATACACCGAATCATTATTTTTATTAACGAAGTATAAATGATAAGCAAAATTAGCGCCCATTTTCAGGATCATGAACTGGTATCCCGTTAGAATAATCATTCGCACCCAAACCAGAAAAGAATCAGCAACATCCTTTAACCCCATATTTCTCACAAAAAACGCAAAAAAAATCTTATTTTCTCGCGTTTTTTTGATTTATCTGTTTTTATATCACATGATATATACAATATTATATGCATGTTAAACGAAGTATATCAATAACTATTCGATGAACGTTGCACCTTGCTAGCAGAGCTTACTTCCCTTCCGCACATGGTCCATGGCTCTATCGTAGAGAGGTATACTTGTTTGCTCCCGTCCGAGTTGCAAATGCCACCAGGGGCAGAAGCAGGGTCCCGTTATGTGCATCGTAGTCAATGAGAATGCAAGCAACGGCAGAAATACGTTCCTAAGGAGATGCGGAAACTGGCAGTTCAGTATATGGATGAATACCATCGCGCACGGACGATTATGGACCGCATCAGCAACATTAATATGCAACTTCTTCAGGAGAAAAACAATGGATGACACTACCCTTTCCCCAGAGCTTCTTAGCGCTATCCACACCATGAAGGTGCATGAAGTTGACCATCTTCC
>JBAYAV010000014.1:0-19873 GCA_041669565.1 Lentisphaeria bacterium | reverse complement strand
TGCAATTTCTTGTCGTGATTTCGGTAATACAGAGTATTTATCTGGGTTTTGTCCCACTGAGAAATCAACGATATTCATGCTCTCAGAGCAGTCCAAAAGGAAAACAATGCGATACCGTTCCTTTCTATTTCGTTGAATTATTTTTTCCCGATAAGGCTCTGCACCCGCAACAATAAAACAAATAACCGCGAATAAAAAAAACATAAAGCCCAGATGTGACCAAGAATCGTGCCTCTTTTTCTTTGCAAAAGAAAAGGTAGGATACGCAATAATATTTTTGTTTTTAATCATAAACAAAAATGGTAAAAACAACAATAAGACTAAAAAAAATGGAAATAAAAAACGAAGCATTTGGAAACCCTAGGCCCTCAAAAGAACACAAACGAAAAATAATTCAGACAAAAAGGCGCCTAATTCTGCAGATGACAATTAGAAAGAACTTGTTTCACAACAAACGACTGCTTGAAAATATCAAACAAAAATCCGTTTTATCTGTCTTTCTTATACAATTTGTTCTTCTGCCACATTTACAAAATTGAAATCAGACACAACTATATTATCACATGTATATAAATAATATGCAAGTTAAAAAGAATCAAGAATGGCAAAGAATAAAAAATCACACTCCTACAACGCTAGACAATAAACATAAAACGAGTGTGGTGATCAGTACTGTTCCCGATGTGTTCAATCACCCGTCCTTACACAACCGCTGATTTTTATATACACACATCCCCATTACGACGGCATGTTTGTACCCATGAGAGACGCGTAAGAATGATTAACAATACCCATTTTAACAGAAAAATTGAAATCGCCTGAATGACGAATGAATCGATTAAAATTGTAGGGCAGAATATTTTCTGCCCGTCCTTGCATGGTCTCAAGGTTTTATAGGTATGTTTTCCAAAACCGTTATGGTTGAAATACATAGAAAGACGTCGCCAAGACAACCGATATTTGAAATCAAAAACGATGCACGTCCGTGCGCCGCTATTGGACGTAAGATTGTATTGCACCCTTATCCACATTGCTCAACCTGATGAGATTTCTGTTCGTAAGTCCAAAATTTGCCTACACCTTCCTTCAGATTCCACCTCACGATGGGCACCCTTGATGTTCAGCTATATCCTTCCCGCTACCGGACAGATTCGGGACTTGCACCCATTGGAATGTACGCTAGCAAGGCACACTACAAAAAAGCTGCTATGAATTATTACGAATAATAAATCCATAGCAGCTTTTTTTATATTAAGTACGAATAGTACGTACGGTCTTGATTATTACATCATACCGCCCATACCGCCGCCCATACCGCCCATGCCACCCATACCGCCAGGTGCACCGGCAGAAGACGCAGTATTTTCTTCCGGAAGATCGCAAACCATGCATTCTGTAGTCAGAAGCATACCAGCACCAGATGCAGCATTCTGCAATGCGCAGCGAGTTACCTTCTTCGGGTCAATAATACCAGCCTTGATCATATCAACATATTCATTGTTGTATGCATCATAGCCCATATTGCCTTCTTGTTCACAAACCTTCATCACAACGATGGAACCTTCAACACCAGCATTCAACGCAATCTGGCGAAGTGGCTCTTCGATAGCGCGCCTGATAATTTCAGCACCCGTCTTTTCATCGCCGGTAAGATTCAATTTAGCAAGAGCTATCTTCGCTGCGCGAATCAAGGCAACACCACCACCGATAACGATACCTTCTTCAACAGCAGCACGCGTCGCATGCAAAGCATCTTCTACACGAGCTTTCTTCTCTTTCATTTCTGATTCTGTTGCAGCACCAACATGAATAACAGCAACACCACCAGCCAACTTGGCCAAACGTTCCTGCAATTTTTCAGTGTCATAATCAGAAGTAGTCTCTTCAATCTGATGACGAATCATCTTTACACGTGCAGCAATTGCGCTTTGTTCACCGCCACCTTCAACAATAGTGGTATTTTCTTTGTCAACAGTAATGCGTTTTGCCTTACCAAGATCTTCCACTGTAATATTTTCAAGTTTAATGCCAAGATCTTCTGTAACGCATTTTGCACCAGTCAATACGGCAATATCTTCCAGCATAGCCTTCCGACGATCCCCAAAACCAGGAGCTTTTACAGCACAGACATTCAATGTTCCACGCAACTTATTTACAACCAATGTTGCCAATGCCTCACCATCAACATCTTCTGCAATAATCAGCAGAGGCTTATTCTGCTTTGAAACCATCTGCAACAGCGGAAGCATTTCCTGCAAGTTGCTGATTTTCTTCTCATGAATCAAGATCAAAGCATCTTCAAGAACACATTCCATGGATTCACCGCCGTTGGCAAAATACGGAGAAAGATAGCCTTTGTCAAACTGCATACCTTCCACAACATCAAGTGTGGTATCAATTGTTTTGGCTTCTTCAACAGTAATTGTACCATCTTTACCAACTTTATCCATCGCATCTGCAAGAATATCACCAATTTCTTTGTCCGAATTTGCTGAAATAGAAGCAACCTGAGCAATCTGTTCACGACTGTCAACAGGAACGGACATCTTTTCCAATTCGGTATTGATCGCTGTTACAGCAGCATCGATACCGCGTTTCAAGCCCATCGGGCTTGCACCAGCGGTTACATTTTTCAGCCCTTCACGGAAAATAGCTTCGGCCAGCAAAGTCGCAGTTGTTGTACCATCACCAGCATTATCATTCGTCTTGCTGGCAACTTCTTTAACAGTCTGTGCGCCCATGTTTTCAAACGGGTCGGCTAATTCAATTTCCTTTGCAACTGTAACACCATCTTTTGTTACGGTTGGGGCACCGAATTTCTTATCAATAATCACATTACGGCCTTTTGGCCCAAGTGTGGTTTTAACGGCTTTACTTAATGCACTAACACCTGCCAAGAGAGCTTGACGCCCCTTGTTACCATACTGAATTTGTTTAGCGGACATAATCTATATTTCTCCTAAAACATTATTATTTATATTTACGAATCTCGACTTCAAGCGATTAACCGACAATAGCGAGGATATCACTGGCATTCAAGATTTTGTATTCTTTATCATCCAGTTTAATATCTGTTCCGCCGTATTTAGAAGTAAGAACAACATCGCCTACTTTGACTTCTGCAGGGATTAATTTTCCGCTGTCATCGCGCTTTCCAGGACCAACAGCGATCACTTTCGCTTCTTGTGGTTTTTCCTTTGCGCTATCTGGAATATAAATACCACCCTTCATGTCTTGTTTTTCTTCAACAGCTTCTACCAGGACGCGATCGCCCAAAGGTTTAATGTTCATTGCCATAGTTGACTTCCTTTCGTTACATACACGTTACTTTTTATACGAGGTTCATTCCCCGTATTTTTTCGTATCAAAATATTCTTTTAATAGCTCTTCCGTTTTAACACGGAAGAGCGTTCAAAGAATTATTTTTCATTATATTCTGCATCAATAACATCGCCGTCGTCATCTTTTTTGTTTTTTCCGGCATTCGCGTTATTATTGGGAGCCGCACCGCCATTTGCATTGGCTTGTTGCTGTGCTTTTGCAAACTCGCTCGGATCGAATCCTGCTGCGCCGGGTCCGCCTGCTGCACCGGGTCCGCCTGCTGCACCGGGTCCGCCTTGACCAGGATTTGGTTTTACGTTCTTGTACATTTCTTCTGCAAACTTATGCATGCATTCTTCGATTTCTTTCATCACGCTCTTCATTTGCTCAGTATCATCTGCTTTCACAGCTGCTTTCAGTTTTTCGATACCCTCTTTAACCGGTGTTTTTACTTCATCCGGAAGTTTATCGCCATTTTCTTTCAGCTGTTTTTCTGTCTGGAAAATAGTGGATTCTGCCTGATTTTTAGTATCCACTTTTTCACGCTGATTTTTATCTTCATCGGCGTGAATTTTAGCATCATCGACCATCTGTTTAATTTGGTCTTCGCTTAAACCGGAGTTCGCAGTAATCGTAATTTTCTGTTCTTTCCCCGTTCCGAGATCCTTTGCCGAAACATTCAAAATACCATTCGCATCGATATCAAATGTTACCTCAATTTGAGGAACTCCGCGAGGAGCAGTCGGAATATCGGACAGCTGGAAACGCCCAATGGTCTTATTCGCATTTGCCATCTGGCGCTCACCCTGCAGTACATGGATATCAACAGACGGCTGATTGTCTGAAGCCGTACTGAAGATTTCGCTCTTTTTGGTCGGTATCGCACTATTACGATCAATCAATTTCGTAAAGACGCCGCCGAGTGTTTCAATACCAAGGGACAACGGTGTAACATCAAGCAAAATCACATCATCGACTTCGCCCTTGAAAACACCACCCTGAATTGCCGCACCAATAGCAACGACTTCATCCGGATTTACACCCTTATTCGCTGGTTTGCCAAAAATTTCCTCGGCGATATTTTGAACACGCGGCATACGAGTCATACCACCCACCAAAATAACTTCATCAATTTCGGAGGATGACAATTGAGAATCACTTAAGCAGTTCGTGCAAGGAACCTTTGAGCGCTGAACCAATTCTTCAGTCAATTCTTCCAGTTTGGCACGAGTCAGTGTCTGCGTCAAATGTTTTGGACCACTTTGATCCGCTGTAATAAACGGCAAGTTGATTTCGCTGCTGTTACTGCTGGACAATTCGCATTTCGCTTTTTCAGCAGCTTCTTTCAAGCGCTGTAAAGCCATTGGATCAGCCCGAAGATTTACGTTGTTCTCTTTCTTAAAATCATTCACAAGCCAATTAATGATAGCTTCATCAAAATCATCACCGCCAAGAGACGTATCACCATTCGTGGCTTTTACTTCAAAAACACCCTCGCCTAATTCCAAAATTGAAATATCAAAGGTACCGCCACCTAAGTCATAAACAGCAATCTTTTCGTCTTTCTTCTTATCAAGACCATAAGCCAAAGAAGCAGCGGTCGGCTCATTGATAATACGACGAACTTCGAGTCCGGCAATACGACCAGCGTCCTTTGTTGCCTGACGCTGGCTATCGTTGAAGTACGCAGGAACAGTAATAACTGCTTCTGTAATTTTCTCACCTAAATAGGCCTCTGCATCCGCTTTCATTTTCTGAAGAATCATTGCGGAAATTTCCGGCGGTGAGTAAAGCTTGCCATTAATATCAATATGCGCGTCACCATTCTTTGCTTTTACTACATTATAAGGCACGAGACCAATATCACGCTTTACTTCGTCATACTTACGCCCCATAAAACGCTTAATTGAATAAACAGTCTGTTTCGGATTGGTCACTGCTTGACGTTTTGCCTGAGAACCAACCAGACGATCCCCATTTTTTGTAAAAGCAACCACCGATGGAGTCGTACGATTGCCCTCTGCATTTTGAATTACAGTCGGCTTACCGCCTTCCATGACCGCCATGCATGAATTCGTTGTTCCTAAATCAATACCTAAAATCTTACTCATATTATTTATCTCCTTTTGTTTAAATAAAAATGTAACTTAAAATTAAAACATGCAGGTGGTATATAACACAAAGCATGCCAAGTTAATTTTAATAGACCTGTTTTGTTGTTTTTTATGTTTTTTCTCCATTTCCATTTCTTTTTATGGTCTTATTCTTATTTTTTGACACACTTATTTTTTTTGTGACATGACACACTGTGACACAATGACACATTTTTTTTACGATTTTTTGCCTACCGTCATAAAGTTTATACAAAAAGGACCCGATGAAATTTTATATAGATTTCATCGGGTCCTTTTATCTATTGTAATGCTATCTGATTTTGAGCAGTTCCAGTAACTTCGGAATTGCCGCCTCAAAATCAACGCCATACCAATTATACATCGGCTGCGCAATCGTTTTCTTTATCGATTCCAGTGTAAATTCTACCGCTGTTTTAAGCGCGCACTGTAAACTCTGCTCATGCATCAATGCCGCAAACATTGCCGCCGCAAAGATATCACCTGTTCCATGAAAGGACATCGGTAGATATTCATTAAAATACATCGAATATTCGTCCGAAACACGATCATAGGCTGCAACACCATAAGAATTTTTCTTAAACGTAACACCGGTTATAACAGCTTTCCGACAGCCTAGACTGCAAAGTGACTTTAGCAGTTCACGAATATATTTTTCATCATATTCCTCACCGCAGTATTCTTTTCCGAGCATAAAAGCAGCTTCCGTCAGATTCGGCACAATAATATCTGCATGTCCGCAGAGTACGCCCATACGTTTGGCAAATTCCGGAGTAAATCCAGGGTAGAGCTTGCCGTTATCACCCATAGCCGGATCCACAAAATGAAGCTGCCCATGGTGATTAAAATCCGTAAAAATCTTTTCAACCAATTCTATTTGCTTAAAAGACCCCAGATAACCCGTTTCAATTCCATCAAACTCTATTTTTTCATCTTTCCAATGCTTTGTTATAGGCTCGATATCGTCTGTTAAATCCCGAAATGTAAAATTTTTAAAAGCCGTATGCGTTGACAGCACTGCCGTAGGTAAAATGGCCGTCTCGAGTCCTGCCGCCGATAAAATCGGCAATGCTACTGTCAGAGAACATTTTCCTACGCATGATATATCTTGTATCGACAAAACTCTTTTCACGTTTCCACTCCTCATTCTATCTTATTAAATATCCAACTCAATTTTATGCACTAAAACGGGCGAATCGCCTAAGAATCGACTCGCATTTTCATGGAACATACGCGGCGAATCGGTGACAAAATACTGTGATTTCTGCGTCTTATCCACCGCGCATCCAATGCCCATATCCTCAATCTTCTGCCGCATAAAACACGCAGCAGCCTCTGCGCTGTCAATCAATTTTACGTGATGCGCAAAGAAACCATCAATGGCATCTTTCAACAATGGATAATGCGTGCATCCAAGAACAATTGCAGCCGGCGGTTTCTCTTTTAAACCATTTAAATAATAACTTAGAACATCATCGACAAGAGGGCCCGAAAGAATTCCTTCTTCAACTAATGATACAAAAAGGGGACAAGCTATATTTTGAACATCAATGGAAGAATTCAAAGCATGAATACCGCGACCGTAAGCATTGCTAGCTATTGTTGCCCGTGTTCCTAAAATAACAATACTACGCGCTGCAGATTCCAGTGCAGCGGCAATCCCTGATTCCAACACACCGTACAGCATAACATTCGGATATTCTTTATGCAATACATCAAGAGCAACTGCGGATACGGTATTGCATGCCGCAAGGATCATCTTAACATCCTGGTGTAATAAAAATTCCACATCCTGGCGGGCAAAACGAATAATGGATTCAACCGATTTTGTACCATACGGCACCCGTGCAGTATCACCTAAATAAACAACATCTTCCTGTGGCATTTCTTTACGAAATGCGGACACTACCGTTAATCCGCCCAACCCTGAATCAAAAATGCCAATGGGGCGATTATCGACAGATTTTTTTTCCATTTTCTACCTTCCTTTATGCCAGCAGCCCACGGGGCAAAATAGCAAATTCATTTCGCCACACAATGATATACACACTGCCCCTCTTTGCAAGCATCAGATGTTGTTTTTCCCCAAAAAAATCATCAGAGGGGAAGTCGTTTTTGCAAATAGACTCAACGGCATATAATCAAAGAACAGATCCGCAAGAAATACTAGTGGGTAAATGCATAAACAAGAATATTCGTCCCCAAACGCGTATAAAAAGCATGCGCAAAATCACTTATTTCACGACTGCCGTAGTATCGGAACACCCGCCAGATACCGCCGGGTTCCTCAATCCATGCCGGCATTGAATTCCCTTGACAAAAAATAATGTCTTTCCCATGATCTTCACGCGTTACCTCATAACGCGGACCATTGTACGCTGCGCTTTTAAGAAAGTCATCTAAGCCGTCATTTCCCTGCAAAACCCTGAAGTTAATATTTGTTTTCCATTGTCCGAGGCTATTTTTACCCCACCCCATCGCAATAATTGGCGTTGCCAAAACCGCGATACGATCCTTTATTTTTAATGCTGTAGCGGAATAAGTTCCATCGGGCCATTTTTCTTCGATTGTATATTTTTTTACCGTATCGGGCAACAATTCAGCATCTGGGAGTCCTTGGAAAAAGACTGAATAAAGCAGATCGCTGCGTTTTAAAGCCCGAAAATTAAGTTCTGGAAAGATAGATTTAAATGCCGTTTTAATTTCAGGGCTTGCTTCCCATTCCGCGTAGCTGTGATGCTGCCCCAGCGAAGACTTTCCCCGTAAAAAAGACGCTGTAATTCCAGCATCAATAAAAAGAAACCCACCGCGATCCAGATATCGCTTCAGGACTTCTTTTTCCGCACTCGAAAATGTCCAGTCTTTACGATCTGCAGCATTCATGTAAACAAAGGGGCATGTATAAATTCGCTCGTCCGAAAAATCTTGTAAAAAAAGCGGATCCGGATCAATATTCAGCGTTGTTGTATTGGTAACTGCTTTCAATAATGACGGGAGTGCATCCGGATAATTTCGAGAAATCATCCGGCTGTTAACGGCAGTAACCTGCGCAATACGAATAAGAGGCGCATCCGCAGAAAATGCATTCCACAATGGGAAAACCAATAAAATGAGCAGTAAAAATAATGTCATCCAGATTATTTCTTTCGAGAAAGTCCTTGTTTTTATGTATAATATATATGCAAAAAGACGGGATAAAAAAATTATCCCGTCTTTTTGCATTTTAAATTTTCACAAATTGGAAAATTTAGCGCATTGGAGCAAACATTTTCTTGTTCGCTTCAATGACTTCTTTATAGTTTTCTTTCGTTAAAAGAAGATAGCGTTTATTGAAAGCTTTCATCTCATCTCTTGGAATCGATTTTTCATCATAGATAGCTTTTGGGTTATGAGTTACTGCGGCAACAGCATAGCCACCGGAAAAAAGAGCACCGTAAATACTGGTGTCTCCACCAATCAACGCAATCTTTTTTTGAGTTAAATCATGGCAAACTCTCATACTGCCAACAGGCAAATTAATCAAAGAGATAAAAATATCATAAGAAGTTCCGGGAGGAATAATTTTTGCTAAGGACTTCGCCGTAAACCACATTTCTGTAGGCGGAATCATCATATCCATAGGCATATCAGCAGGAGCACCGGCAGGAGCACCTTGGGGGGTATTCATCTTTGGAAGCTGGGGATAAATCTTATTTACAATTTCTACACTCGTTCCCAAGCCTTCTACCAAACCCTCGTAAATAGGATCTGTTCTTTGTGTTGTAACTCCGGGAATTTCTGCATAAATCATAGGATCAACTAACACAACGGCCTTTTTACCAGGAAAGTTTTTAGCAATATATTTACCTAAGACACGAGACTGAATCCGTTGATATTCCAATTCACGATTCCGTGCATTTTTCATTTCACTACCATCAAACGTTTTTACAATGCCCCACAAAGCTGCCAAAGTAGCAATAATTGCACAAACGGTAGCCAAAGGCTTTCCCCATTCCTTTCCCTCTTTTTGTTTATGCAGACCAATAATAGCGAATACTATGCAAACAAGCATAATAACAACACGAATAATTAAACTAGGACTCATTTTTCTTCCTTTCAATTACTTTTTAATAAAAAAACTACACTTTTTACAAAACACTTAATTTACATTAATGTTGAATACCGAAACCTCCGTAAAGAGGCATTAATGAACTTTACATCAACATTTGACATCTTACAAGTTTTTTTCCATCAAAAATTGATTTTTTTCCATTTTTCTTAATTATGAATATTTTTAAAAATCAATGGAAGAGAACATGGATTCTAAACAATGTTAAAATCATGCCGAATTCAAAATGCTAACGCTCCACAATAGATTATTTTACGATTGATCGATTCTCTATTTTTCAGAAATAATTATTTCTGATCGAAAGGATCTACCCACATTCGGTTTGCCGCAGCGCATAAATTATAACTTCGATTAATCTGCCCGCTTTACGACAACCAATTTATGGAATTTATCGCCGGGGATTGTTTCGCTTTCGGTCACCACATCGGGATCTTCTTTCAGTGCGATATGGATTGCACGCCGTTCTCCAGCAGCAAAGGGCCCGAGTTTTTTCTCAATTTTCCAGCGTTTTACCTCTTTTGCAGTATCGAGCGCCATTTGCGTAAAGCGGTCGTAATCAATAGACTCACGATTATGATGATTATTGCCTGTTGTATAACCATCTAATTCCAGAGAGAACCACGGAGATTCCTTATCACAGCGTTTCATAATGCGATTCAAAAGCAATTCCAGGCTGGAGATACTTTGCCCTTTGCGTCCGATTAAACGGCCAGCATCTTCTGTTTTCAAGCTACATTGATTTTCACCCGTTTCCGTTTTCACAAATGATATTTCTGCTTCTAATCCAAGCAACTGAATCATTTTAGATAAAATTTGAACCGCTTTTTCCGAAATTTTTTCTTTTTCCATTTTTTACTCCCGTAATATCATTTAATCCAGCAGGGCAGCTTTGCCTTTATTGAGCAACAACTGGCGCCATAACTGAGATCTTCTCTTTTTTGCGCAGCCACAGCATTTGGATAATCGTTAATACTTGATTAACCGTCATATATAATGTTAAAGCTGAAGGCATCCCGTAAAACAGGAAGATGAAAAATATGGACATCATATTCATCATCTTGGCCTGACTTGGATCGCCTGATGGTGTTAATTTCTGCTGAAAATACATTGTTCCGCCCATCAACAGTGCAAAAGGCCGAATCGGCAAACCAAATAATGTAAAGAAAAGGTCATCCGGCATAGATAGATCATAAGCCCATAAAAAGCCAGCGTGTCGCAATTGAATTGCATTTCTAAAAGTATTAAATAATGCAAAAAACACCGGTATTTGAAAGACCATCGGCAGGCATCCGCCTAACTGACTCACATGATTTTCTTTGAATAGCTCTTGCTGTTTCCGGTACATCTTCTGCGGTTCTTTTTTGTATTTTTTCCGCAATTCCTTTATTTGAGGCTGCAAAGCCTGCATCTTGCGCATCGAAACAGTACTGCGGTGCGTCAACGGCCAAAAGATTAATTTAACCAATAACGTAAGACATATTATGCCCATCCCATAGCCAATACTTTTGGGAAAGAATTTACTGATCCAGACCATTCCATCTAACAGAACGCGACTTAACCAGCCCATCCAAGCGGCTCGTCCGAAAAAGAAACGGTCCATTTCCATAACGGTCTCAAGACCATTTCCCATTTCATGTAACCGCTTGAAATCTTTTGGTCCGGCATATGCCGAAACAGCAACTTGATGGCTCTCACCAGGCTCCAGAGATATATCAGAAAAAATAGCACGCCCATGAAAACGACCGCTTTGTTTGCTATCAACGTCGGTCTTTACAAGCGCTGGGCAGACATTTGCTTCAAGGCCTTTAAATATTGAAATATCCGGCTCTTTGGGGCACATTTCGAAAAGAAAGTATTTTGAA
The DNA here is from genome assembly GCA_041669565.1 of Lentisphaeria bacterium. GTDB lineage: Bacteria > Verrucomicrobiota > Lentisphaeria > Oligosphaerales > Oligosphaeraceae > JBAYAV01. The sequence continues at coordinate 8,450 of JBAYAV010000014.1, read as the reverse complement.
TGGACGGCCAGCCATGATATCGGTTGAAAAGCCAGCTCGGCCTGCAAATCAGCATCCATTTTCTTTTTAAGCTTTCCCATATTCAGCATCTTCGAATCAGATCCGCCTAAGACACCATAAGCAACACCACCAGAAGACTCCCCCATTTTTGTTTTTCGACCAGGAGAATAGGAAACAGGCATGGCACCGCTATCCAATCGTAAATCTTTTACAATTAACGGGTCAGAGCTAATATTTTTAATCTTTAATTTATAAAGAATTTCATAATCATGTTCTGGATCCAGGCTCCATTGTTCTTCAAAAGAGAGCTTCTTATCCGAGCTGATACGCGTTAATTGAACAGCATTTTCCGAAACTTCTGCGTTGCCGGGAGCAAGACGCACACCAGCAGCCTGCGTATTAAGTTCTAAAAAAGGATAATCATAATGGCCTAAAATAACATTTCCGCCATCATTCTTGCCATCCCGCGATTTTCCAACTGTATGCTTCAATAATTCAACGCCAGTAACACCACTGCCAGACGGATCAATCGAAAACGAACAAATGCCCTTCTTTTCTAATATAACAGGAGCATTTTTCGGGGCAGGCTGAGATTTCATCGGCTGATATGCGACGGCCTCACCATCCGATACCGTTAAAATATTATTTTGTGGATTCGCCGGTATTGTCGTCGTTGTTGAATTCGGACTTGGGGTTGTCCCCTGATTTTCCGTTATCTGCGGTGGCGCGGGTTCCGTTGCTGGCTGCATTTTTGGGGTCCACCAAATCAAAAAAACAAACACCAAAGCACACGCACTGACACCTAAAATTGTTACTTTATCATACTTCATAATTATATTCTCATTGATCTTCCACAGTACAATGAAAGAATTCCTTTATTTTTTACGCTTAAAAAAATGAATTTTATCAGGCACGGGATCGTAAAAAGGCCCCCGATAAAAAGGCTGACAGCGAAGGATCCTCCAACACGACAAAATCAACCCAAAAAACAGCCCATGCTGTAAAAAAGCCTGCCTTGAATATTCGGAACAAGTAGGATAGAAACGACAGCAAGCCGGTTTGAAACAACTTATAAAAAGCTGATAAAAGCGAACGCAATATGCTGCAGCTTTTCCTCCAATACCGGATAACATAAAATACCTGTTTTATTCTTCCATTAATAAAGCAGAACGAGACATAAATTTTTTAACTTCTAAATAGACGTCCTGCATCTTTGCTGTTTGTATTTTACGCCGCGGAATCATTAAAATCCAACATGGACGCAATTGATAAAACAGCAGCCGAAAAGTCTCCCGATAAAGCCGACGTGCACGGTTACGTCGAACTGCAAGAAGCGAAAAGCGTCTTGATATTAAAAACGACGCCCTACATTGCTTATCTGGTGGCGCCGTTTTTACAAGGATTACGCTATATTTACCGGTAAACTGGATCCCTCCAGTTTTTACAGCATCAATCATTTTTCGATTTCTGAGCCTGGCATCCGGTCCAAATGAACGTCCCGTCTTTCCAGACTCATACTTACGTTGCTTTGATATCAAAGTCATTGAAATAAACCACCTGTACTCTCCGATGGTCTTATTTGTTAAACAGTTAAACGCTTACGACCCATACGACGACGATTCGCAATAATCTTACGACCATTGCGTGTTGACATACGAGCACGAAACCCTAATTTACGTTTACGGGGAATAGAATGCGGTTGATAAGTTCTTTTCATTATTTTTGTTCCTTATATTTTTATTATATAAATTTAAATAAGACCTATTTTGTATAAAAAAAGCAATTTCATTAATGTAATACATCAAACTTATTCCGCCAATAAACTAAGCAAAAAAACGCCAAAAAAGACCTCGAACTTATTTTTTGTTCCGTGATTTCCCTTTGTTTCCAACAGAAGCGTGAAAGCGTCCCTTTTGTACAAAGTTCTGTTCTTATTTAAAATAGGCTCTTAGCATCACGGCCTTTTTGTGGTTTTCCATTTGAGCGCAGGGAACATAGACAATTAACCAGTGTTTGAATGCTTCGCTGAATCTCATTAAAAAAATCGCTTCTTTTCCAATTTTAAGGGCACTACACAAAACTGCCGCGCAAATTCTTTTGAAGAAATTCACGCGGCAGCTTTGCGAAGTTATTGATCATGCTGATATTCTATTCATTTCAGTATTATAACTTCTTATTTCTGAGGATTCTGAGATCTTTTCTGATTCCTTTTGCCATCTTCTTTTGGTCCTGCTTTCTGTCCTTCTTTTGGTCCTTCTTTTGGATTCAAAAGCATTTCCAAAGTACGTTTCTGCATTTCATCATAGCTCGATTCCATGTCCGTCATTTTTTTCTGCATATCTGTAATACGCTGTTTCATGTTTTCAACGACCATTTTATGAGTCACAGCTATTTGATCTTTTAATTCCTGCAAGACATCCTCTTTTTCTTTTGAGTCTTCCATCCCTTTGTATTTGCGAGCTAAAACCATCGCATTTTTCTTTGCGGTGCGTAATTTATCAAAGAATTCATGCTGCTTGTCTTTTGGCATCAGCTTGCGCATTTCCTTAAAAAATTCCTGGCGATTCTCCAGATGCATTTCCAACAGCTCGTTGTATTTTTCTATATTTTCTTTTTTTAGTGTTTTTAGGATTGCTAAAAACCGGCCCGATAATGGTTTCTCACCCAATTCATTATCAGAGTCTTCTGAACCGCGCATGCCTTTCTCACCGGGAGCACCGCCTGGTTCACCGCGCATATCTTTTTGATTTTGTCTGCCACGGCGCACACCCTTTCCATCCTTCATTTCCCCACGGCCCGGCATGTTTTTCGGAGCAGGCATTTCTTCCAGTCCATCTTCGCCCTCTGGCGGCGGCGGCAGTTGCTGATCATTCAAGCAAAGCAGATCATTTTCAGCGATTCTTTCCCCTCTACGTATCCCCTTTTTCATGGATGCAGATGGTGCCGGCGGTAGAAATTCTCGACAGGTTTCTTCGATCAAAGAATCTTCTGTAATCGCCGGTTGAGCATATGCCTGAGTTAAACAAGCTGTAACTATAAGAGCTAAAATAATACGCATAATTCGTTTTCCTTTCCTTTACAAACTGCTAATCAAAAAATCCAATTCAAGTTCAAGATTTTCTAATTCCGTTTCGGTTGTGTTTAATTTTTCTGCAATCAGAGGATTCGTCTGATCTGTTGCTGCAACGAGTTCGGCATTTTCTATTGTCGTTGATGCCAGCATCTTTTTAGAAGCAAACGTCTTCTCTGAATGTACCTTATTTACAGTCAATGACTGTACTTCTTTTTCCCTTCCATTGTGAGTTAGTGCAAAGACGCAGCAAACAAGGAGAAAACATGATGCCAGTGCCATAATCCAAGAATAGCTTTTTCTTCGATTGCGGTTTTTGGTTATCAGTCGATATCCCTGAAGTACTTTTGCATCCAGGCTCTTTGAAATTTCCAGCGTCTCTTCCGGCATAATTGCTTTTAAGACTTTAACATACTCCTGGCATTCCTCACATTGATCTAAATGACATTGCATCTCTGACGTCATGATTTTTCCGTCACTCTGCAAATATTTTTTTTGTAACTCTTGACAATTCATATTACCCTCCTTTATAAAAAATCCACTAGAATTTTACGCAAATTTTGAACCGCATAATGCATTCTACTTAAAGCGGTGTTTAGGCTTATTTTTTGTTGTTCTGCAATTTCTTTGAAGCTAATGCCCTGCATTCTCAATTGAATGATCTCTTGCTGTTCTTCACTTAACTGGGTGATTGCTTCACGAACTGCACCACTCAATTCCTGCTGTTTTATTTCCATTTCCGGATCCAGTGAATCCGACGAAACTGTCTCCGGGATCTCGTCCATATCACGATTCTTTTTATTTCTAAAATAATCGATAACAAGATTATGGGCAATTCGACAAAGCCACGCTAATAATTTTTGCTGATCCTGGTACTTATGAAAATTATTTACGGCCTTAATCCATACCATCTGGAAGATATCTTCTACCAGTGATACACGCCCCGGCAACAACTTATGCAAATACGAAAACAGTGGTAATTTATAACGACTGTACAACTTCTGAAATGCTTGTTCATCACCTGCTTGACTCAATTGAATAAGTTCGTAATCTTCTGAATGAATGTTTTCCATATCTGCCTTATTAAAACGTTCTATTTACAAAACGAGAATATTTATATTTTATTGCTTTTTTTACTTTTTTATCTCAGGATTAAGAAATTTTATTGTTTTACGCGGCTTATTATCCAATCCAGCAGGTAATGTCATACTCCGTCCGAGTTTTGCTCCCGCGTTTTTAAGAGCAAGGTTAATATGCCGTATGTTTTTTCCCGCTGACTGGACTATTCTTGGATTGCTCCAGTTATAAAAATTTTCCAGTGGTTTTTGCGATAGATGAATCATTGCCTGAACATCGGATGGCACGGGCTGTTTTTTCAGTGCATTTTGGAAACCCGTTAAAAGTCCATAGGCAAAATCGCTTTTTGCATGATAGGAGTTATGTTTTTGCAGATTTTGTTTATGAATTTGCCAATATCGATCAATAGCGACATGCAAACTAGAATAAATATAAGAAGCGATTCTTAGATCAGCTGGTGTGCCATAAATTGCTAAAACACGCTGAAAAGACGAATTTATTACTTGTGGAGTAAATTGCCAGATCGCCCTCACATTATAAAAGTCATTCAGAATATTAGCAATAACAAACTCATTTAATTGCCGACGTCCGCTTGGTTTTCCTAAAGTAATAACACCAAAAGTTGATTTCTTCGCCGATTCGGCCGGCGATAGTTTATATTTCTGCATTAATTCATGCGCCTTTAAAAGTGCATTTTCCGCCTCATGCGGATCCGAACTCGCTGATAATGCCAATAATTTATGAATACGAGTGCTTATTTTCTGCTCTTGCGATGACAGAAGTTCTTTTTTATCCGAAAAAACGACATCATCCATTAACGGATAAGACCCCGATGCTGCCGAATTCGCCCGAATCATCTGACAGCATTCACAAAATTTTGGCCCATGAGCCGTTTCCTCAATACCAGGAAACAAGTATTCCTGCAGCTGATGCGCCATTTCGTGTTTTAAAACTTCACGAATCGCATACCACGGGTGCTTCCAAACCAACTCACTGCTTAATTCCAGTGTCTGATAATCACCGCCTCGCCAACGCCCCCAACAAGACATTTTCGGATTAATACAAAAAACAGGCGGCTCAATCAACCCCGTTACCGAACGCGGCAAATACATTAATATATTGTGCCACTCTCTTTCCAAAAAATATAAAATCTGGTGCTCTGATTGAAATTTCTGCATAATTCTTCTGCTATAAAAGGATAAAGAGCATTCCAAAAAACTTCTATTGAACCACAAATATTCACAGATTACTTATAAAAACAGAATATACCCGATATCAAAATAAATTAAAATCCGATAAAAATCTTTTATAACTAATTGAATTTCTCAAAACTCTCTCTACAATTAAAAATATTTTTATAATATAACATCCGTTTGATAAAAAAAAATAAAATAATTTATAAATTCAAAAGCCATTCTTTTTAACGGTAAAAAAAAGAAATAGTATTATATTCTTTAAGAATATTTTAATAACGTTATTTTAAATTAAATTTTAGGACTGGTTATTTATAGAAAAGGATTTGCAATGGAGAATTTTAAGTACGTATTTGGGCTGGTTCCATCACGCCGATTAGGCCTCTCTTTAGGCGTAAGCCCTATTCCGGAACGGACATGCAATCATACCTGTGTTTATTGTCAACTTGGCCGCACTCAACATTTGACAAATACTAGAAAAATGTTCTTCCCGACTCAAGAAATTGTCCAGGAACTAAAAACCTACCTTGAAAAAAAGATGCAATTTGATGTCATCACGCTCGTCGGAGAAGGCGAACCGACACTCTATCTCGGCATGGGCGAAATAATTCAAGAATTTAAAAAAATCACCGACAAGCCGATTACCGTTATCACCAACGGCGCCCTGATGAGTGATCCACAGGTACGGAAAGAACTCTGTTGCGCGGATATCGTTCTACCATCCATGGACGCCACAAATCCAGAGCAATACCGCAAAATAAATCGCCCCTTTGGAACTCTCCAATACCAGGAAACATTTCAGGGGCTTATTGATTTCTCTCACGAATTTAAAGGCGAATTATGGGTAGAAATAATGCTGATTGAAGGAATGAATAATGACGAAGAGTCGCTTCAAAACTTTAAAACGATGCTGTCACAAATAAAATATGACCGCGTTTATCTAAACACCCCAGTACGCCCGCCTGCCGAAGGCTATGTACAACAAGCCAGTAAAAAAAGCCTCGCCCGCGCCGTAGATCTCCTTGGTGGCATTTCTATTGATATGCTTACTGCCGGGAACTTCTTCAGCGAAGTTCCCGATTCCGTCGAAGCCCTAACCAGTATTTGCCGACGACACCCAATGAATCAATTCGAAATTGCCGCATTTCTGAAAGGCCGCAAAGAAAAATTTTCGGCAGAATTTGCCAAGCGCCTGGCTTCCGATTCTCGTGTTACGGTTGTAACGCGAAAAGGCATTAGAACGTACCGGGCAAAATAAGAGACTAAATAAATGTTACCCAATGTAAAAAAAGTTGCTGCCATTCACGATTTGTCCGGCTATGGCCGCGCATCCCTTACTTGTATTATTCCTACATTATCCGCAATGGGCGTACAAGTTTGCCCCCTCCCCACGGCGATTTTATCGACGCACTCCGGTGGATTTAAGGATTTTACCTTCCACGACTTGACGGATATTATGGTCGATTATGTTGCGCACTGGAAAAAACTCGGTCTGAAATTCGATTGTGTTTATTCTGGTTTTCTTGGTTCCCCACGACAATGCGAGATTGTTTCCGATATTATGAAGGACTTTCGAACAAAAAGCAACCTCATTGTCATCGATCCGGTCATGGGAGATAACGGCAAACTTTATCAATCTATTTCAGCAGATATGGTTCCCAAAATGCGCAAACTTATTGATCAAGCCGATATTCTTGTTCCGAATTATACCGAGGCGGCGCTTCTATTAAAAAAAGATTCAAAACAAAATCCGTCTCTTCCTGAATTAAAGGACTGGTTGAAAGAACTTTCAGATCATGGGCCTGGAACTGTTTTAATAACAAGCGCGCCATGCGCAGATACCAACAAGATTCATACCATTGCTTACGAGCGGGAAAGCAATAATTACTGGAAAGTTTCAACACGGCGCATCAACAGCTATTATCCTGGAACCGGTGATATTTTTGCCAGTGTAATGATTGGCAGTCTTCTCCAGGGCGACAGCCTTCCCATTGCAATTGAACGCGGGGTGCAGTTTATTTCACAATGTATCCTCACCAGTCGCAGTTATGATTACCCAAGCCGAAGTGGTGTTCTTCTCGAAAAAGAGCTGCATTTACTCCGGGGGTCCTGCATTATTCGAAGCTATGAAGAAATATAAAAAGGCCGATTGATGAGGCTTTTTTTATAATGGGCATTCGATATCAATCAGCAAATGTTCCGCCCATTCCCATAATTTTTGCCAATTTTCAACTGTCAGCGCGGGAATATCTCCGCCCACAGCCATTTGAATAAGAAGCTGACATTGTGCCATTTCTGCCACCGATAGTTTGGATTCGCCAAACCATCCGGATTCCTTAAGATACGTCAGCGCAATTCCAGTTAAAACAGCTTCCGTGCATAACTCACTTTCGGCTAATCGATGGAAAGCCGCCACAAGACTTCGATAATAAAACGGGCAACCTACACCATTCGGAATATTAGACAAGCTGAATTTTGCGATACGGCAGCCAGCTTGAAAGCGCTCAAAACGATTTGCAACTTTGTTGAAATCATGTTTCAAATCCACTGTTTGCGGACGAAGCAGATCATTTCCGTTATCGTTGTAACTTACCGATACAACACGAAAAAGATCAAAAACATGAAAATTATTTTTTTTCGTTACGGCATTGCGAATATAGAAACTGATTTTTCCATAAATCGGCGAAACGCCCGCAACAATTAAATTACTCCCAGTATGCTGGATCTTGCGTAATATAAAAAGATCTGTCTTACAAATCTCAGGCATAAAATATTCCAGTTTTTAATAAATGCTTTATCCAATAACTCTAAGAAGCGAGCCTTAAGATATATCAACATTATTAAGAAAGCAACTCCAAAAAATAAAATAGTTCCGCGCCCTTTTTATTAACGAGGATTTATGCTTTAAAATATCGCCAATCTATTTTATGAAGCTTCCGCCATCTTCTTAAATCTTTTGTTCAAACTGCATTCTATATAAAACAACAAATAAGAAAAAATTTCAGAATAATGAGTTGAAAAAATGAGCAAGATGTATTAGAGTATTCTCAAATAAGAATTCTTCTTTTAGCAGTGCTATTGCGTTCAAAACGAATTACATAAAACGTTGC
>JBAYAV010000013.1:0-20194 GCA_041669565.1 Lentisphaeria bacterium | reverse complement strand
ACAGACTTATCGAGCTATTTTTCACCACGGAGCCCTCCTTTGTTTTTTTAGGCTACCGTAATATACTGTTACGGACAAAGTTTGGCTCCGCCTTTTTTGCTAATTGTTAGGACACGTCTGATTTTAACTGCTAAAATCCCGATTTTTGATACATTTTTCCTATAGGCTTAATTCCTCCTTGATGTTAAATTATTGTTTAGCAATACATTGCGTGTAATTGTCGAAAAATGTCGAACCATGGACAATGTCTCCCAAATTTTAAAAATATTGACCCGGAATGCCGGGTTCTCTTGCATGCGATATAAATCAAATCCTGCATAACCGAGCGTAATCTTCTGCGTTGAACCTTAAATTTGCGCGGTAATGCGTCTTTCATTTTTAAAGCGGATTGACCGAGAAGACGCAGAGCATTGAAAGCCATCATTGCCAATAACAGCAGGAGAGAATTCGTTACGAATTTACCGGAAGGCATCCGTTCAAAACTAAGGTCGGATTTCATTTCGCTGTGGTACTGTTCGCTAGTGCCGTGATTGTGATAAAGCTCAATGACAGTTCGGGCTTCATCCGGCAGGTTAGTCCAGAATGTATTGACCTCAAGATCGGGAATGAGCAAGTCCTGTCCATGCTTGTCAATTGTTCGTTCTGTGACCTCAAATGTAGCAAAAACAGGCAAATCTTCCCGTCCGGCAACAGGTATATGGCTGGCTTCACCAGTAAAAACAGTTTTGCCCCGGCGCGTTTTTTGGGGCTCACCGACCCGCCGGGCTAAGCTCAACCATTGTTCTCTGGACTCTTTTCGCAGGTTGCGCTTAATGATAAATGCTACACCGCGTTTCAGGAGTTCTTCAATGATTTTTAAATCATCGTGGGCAGAATCCAGACGTACAAGAATATTTTTCAGATCGACTCCAAGTATTTCAACCATATCAAGGCATTGCCGGATAAATTCCAACGCACCCTTATTACTGTGCTGACTTCCGGGACGTAATTCGCAATTGATCATATAACCGTGAGTTCCAAGGTAAGCGAAAATCGGTGCGTATCCGTCATGATTTTTGTAAGTCCATGAAACGCCTTCTTTGTTTGAGCCCGAGTTGTCAAACGGTGAGACATCAATATCCAGCGGAATATATTTTCCGAGAGAAGTTTTTTCAAAACCAAATTCAGGAGCTTTTTTCACCAGTTCGACATTGCCGGAACGGACTAAAGCAAACATTTCCTGAAGCAAAGCAAGCTCATCAAGACGCTGGCGTAAAGTTGCTTCAGAAGGAACGGCATTCAGCTTCAAGCAGTCTCGGAAAAACGAATCTTCATGGAATTGAGTAACATCGGCATAATCATTTTTACCGAGCGCAAACAACCCGGCAACTGTTTTGATGATGCCGCTGTGCTTGATTTTTCCGGTTTTAATTTTTGATGTTTGCATTGAATCTGCCTTTTTTACACTTTTCAGACTGTTGTACAGTCCGCCGATTAAAGAAATTCCACCAATTGAGTTGATTTCTTCATTACCTTGCTGTACTTTTACTTTCATGAGATCACCTGTTGGGTTAATGTTTTATACTAAAGATTTAAACTACCTTAATATAACACTGTCAACAGGTTATCTCTAATTTTAATCAACTTTTATTCTGATTTTCTCACGGAATCAGGTTTTAGTAAAACTTGACTTTTTGTAATTTTAGTATACTCTTTATTCTTATACAAAGCAACAGGTTAGAACTGGATTTAATGATGCTTTTATAGCACAAATTGACTTTTATGCATAAGGTTACTTGAGAGTACCGAGTTTTGATATTTTCGCAACTGGGGTCTCTGAAGCGCGGCAAACGTTAAAATTGCCGTTTATCGGATTGCCGGAGTAATATTTCCTGTAGTGTATTAATTGACAAGTCTATCGAATATGCTAAATTAAAAGACAAAGAGACCGACTCTTGACAGTCAAGAACTCGGTACTCTCAAGCTACTATGTGGATGGAAAAAATCACACTGATTTTATTCGGGAAGAAGAACTGGAGGATGTCCAAATGGAAATCGCAAATTTCCGAATGTTCAAAGAATTGTCCAAACGGTTGATTGACTTGTCGGTGGCCGATGCTAAATCAAGAAAGAAGCCGAGTTCTTGATAGACGAGAACTCGGTACTCTCAAGTACTCTCAAGAAGGTTACAAATATGGATGATAAAATTAGTTTACCAATATTTTCACAAGCCAGTAAATTTGAAGGCATCAGAAATGTCAAAATGCATTCTCATCCCGGAGTTGAATTGATTTTGATAACTTCCGGCGAAGGAGAAATTTATCTCGATGGAACTATGGAAAGAGTATCTGGAGGTTCTTTGATAATAGTTGCGCCGGAAATTGAACACAATCAAATAAGCATTAAAAAATTAACAACCTTTTTTGTCGTTTTTGAGGTAGATCCTATTTTTTTCAATTATTCCAGCAGAATATTGGATGTTTCTAGTGAAAAATGGATAAAAAAATGGCTGGTGATGATTTGTGAACTCAGTGCAAGTATGGATTCTGAGTTTTGTGATGGAATCATTTACTCCCTGTTGAAGCGCATAAAATATGTCGAGAAAATGCAAAAAAAAGCCAAGCATAAAATTATGCATCATGCTCTTGAAAAGGCGCTTGCATACATTGATGAAAATTTTGCAAAGCCCATTGATATGGATGAAATTTCTCATATGGTTGGAGTAAGTAAGAGTTATTTAAAGGCATTGTTTATCAAAGAGTTGGGAATACCGCCAAGCAAGTATATTCAAAATATCCGCATGGGACATGCCAGGGAAATTCTACAAAATCCCTATCTATATGTAGAAGAAGTCGCGGCGATGTGTGGTTATTCGGATGCTAACTATTTTTCACGAGCTTTCAGAAAAATACACGAATGCACACCATCTGAATACAAAGATTTTATCAAAAATCGCCCTTCAGACAATTATAAGATTAGACATTAACATAATACAAATCTTCACAAAATACTCATTGCCTTTTATGCAGAAAAGGTGAACTATATTAAATTACACAGGGATATGATTTCACATTACACATGGTTTGATAATGATAAAATAATCGCTTTTGCGAACCAATATAGTGGAGCCGATCGGGCTAGAAATATTACACGATATTGATGGGTACCATTTATATTATTCAACAAGATTTACTATAAAAAACGTGAAATATTGTCAAAATATTCATATTGATAAAAATCGTATCGCAGCAAAAGACACGCAAAATGTAGTTGGTTTTATAGTTTGTACTATGCGATTTTAAGGTCAAATGCCGTAAGCTTTCAGCTCTTACCAAACTTTTTAAGGGGAGAGTTTTTTTTATAAAATCTCAAAAAAATAGTTGCTTGTCGGGGAGTATATTATAGTTCATTCATGTCAATAGAAAATTCTGATTTTCAAGAATTCAAATGTTTGTAAAATCGGAATGACGGTTGATATTACACGTTTTGATTTTGAACAAAATTGGATTTATTGATATGAAACGAAAAATTAAATTTACAGCAACCAAAGTTTATGGCAGATTCATGGGGTTTCTTTCCGGGATGACCGATAAAGCAGCACAGGATGCTGTAGCTCTCCGACTTCCGGCAGTTCACTGATTATGGCAAAGTAGAAGGCGTCTTCGGTGGCGCCGATATATGAGCGTACAGAACGCTCTTCCAAAATTCCCTGCAAATTGCTTACACCGTCGAATCCAGCGGCGTCCTTCCATTCTTCCTGACTGAACTTTCCATCGATGGCCGGTGCTTTTCCCATCAGCGGCACAATAAATTCATGATTCTTTCCCGGCGCGGCAAATACCGCCGCCCCCAGCATGACCCCGGTCATGGCTCCTATAAATTTCGACAACATATTTTGCTCCTCCTATGATAAGAGTTTTTTTGATTTAATTACCAGACCAATAAGTACTTGATTGTGTGCTGCCCATAATGCGCAATTCTGGTTTACCGATGGATTCCACATGTCCGTCGGCAAAAAGAATATTCGCAGTATTCAAATGACAGGGGTTAACGGCATCTCTATTTTGTGGCCAAAGATTGCCATTGTGAGGCTGACAGTATCTACCCCAGTTACTATTCATTGGATCATACGCGTTATTATTACCGACGTTATCCATTGCATAAATAAGCCTTGACCAAGACTTTACGTTGCGTAATTTATTGTGAGTGTCTGCATAATCAAATTTTCGCCCATTTATGCCGATTGTCTGAACATAGCCCATTGGATTTCGCCAAAGAGGAGCTTCCGCATAAGGGTCTCTGTTGATTTTGAGAATTTCGTAGTCAGCAGCACGGTTTCCAAACTTGGCGGTCGGACACACCCACATCTCAGATAGTTTGTTCATTGTTACCTCTTATTTAAGCGTTTGAGGTTAATATGAACTCACTATCTACATTTTTCTGCTCAAATCCTAAAAAATACTTTTGAAATTACCTCTGCTGAAAAATTAGAAAGAACGGAGATTGGACGACCATTTTATTATTAAACACCGACAGAATCTCATTTCTGCCGGTGTTTTTTGTTTTATCAACTTCCATTATTTACGATTCTGCCAGCTAACAATATTATTGTCCCCCCCTTCCCCCAAAAAAGGTCAAAACAAAGCGGCCCTTGTTTTTCACTTTAAGAGTTCGTATCGAATATGTCACTCTCAATAGGAGAAAAAGCAGCAACTCTTATCAAACAGTAATCGGTTACGTCAAATAGGTTCAATGTTAGAGTAATATATCGTTGGCTGAATTATAATTATAGAATTTAACCTTCAACTCCAGGAAAGATCAAATGTCGTGTTACAAACGAATTAAAAGCCCTTCCGCGATATCACTTGGCGATATAATTTTGCAAAATCGCTTTAACAAATTTCCTTTCCGTGTTTTTTTACACAACTCACTCAAATCGACTTAATAAAGTATTTTTTTGTATAAAATCAGTAAATATATTCGTTTTCATGAATTTTTTTCTTGACAAACAGAGATACAGTAGTACTTTCTGTTATATTTGCTTTTGCAGATTGTAACATTAAAAACGAGTATCTGGGAAAACGTTAACTGTCGAGGAAAGAAATTTCAGAATATCTTAACGTTACGCGAAATATGATCTACTAGTAAATCCACGAACGCGACAGGAGCTAATTCTGAAAATACAAACGCGCCAAAGTGAACGATTGGGGGCGATCCGGAAAGACTGCGGATCCATGAATCATCGCATAAAAAAATTCTTTTTTGTCTCCCGATTAAGCCAAGTGGACATCCCAGGCCATTTGCATAGAGTATTTTAAATTTAGTTTAATACCGAAATCTGTAAATTACCACGCAAAAAAATGTTAAAAATTATTAACAACCTGTTGGTTTGTACTGTATATATATGATATCTTTCAAACACCATAATTCCACTCACCAACAAGATTATCAATGCTTAAATTTATGCTGAGTTTAGAAGAAATTAACTCAAATGGCCATCTTCCATTTGTAAAAAAACGGCTGACTGGAAATGTCCACAAGAAGAATTGGTATGCAGAACTGCCAACCGCACGCAATTTCTGCGATTCGACAACCGTCATTATCCGCACAATAACTGGCAATCGCAACTATGCTGATGATGCCCCTGCTGAAAAAGACTATTCATTTCGCTATATAATCCAGAAGATTGGAAAAAATTACCATAATTTTTTTACAATAAAACAGGTCTATATACTTTACTGGATAAAAAATACCGACAGCCATACCAGTCCGTAGTGCCACAAAGCGTCACGAAATGGATATCTGTCTCCATGACTTATGCCCACCACCACCCTAAAAAACATCAGGGAGAGGTCAAATGAGTCTATAGAGGCATGTTTTCGAAACAATACAGGCCGGCTGCAATGCAGTCAGTTAAAACAAACGGCATTTATTCAAAATCATAGTTTCTGAATCCGTAAAAACAACAAAGCTATTTTCACTTCACGAATTTAGGTAATAATAATATTTTAGAGATACAGACATGGACATACAACAAAGTATTGATAAAACACCTGCATGGGACATAAAAATAGATTATCTTTCTTGTGTCAATTTTGCTCTGCAACAAAGTAGCGTACCCTTTATTCGGGCCATCGAGGTACAAAACAATTCAGATTTCACATATACCAGCGTGAAACTCAAAATCTCGACATCTCCTGAATTTACCGCTACACAATATTTTGAAATTGATCGTATTGATGCCAATAAATCCTGGTCAACAACTCGCTGCGACATCAAATTGAACTTTGATTATTTTGCCAATCTTTCTGAAAAAGTTAATGCGACATTGAAGTTAGAACTTTTCAGAAATAAGAACGACGGTCAAGAAGAAGTCCTTGCAGAAAAGAGTTTAGAGGTTGCCGCTCTTGCGGCAAATGCGTGGATCGGAATCCATTCCATGCCAGAACTTTTAGCGGCATTTGTTACACCAAACCTAAATGCCATTGCCACGCTTCAGAGACAAATGTCTGCATTGTTGGCAAAAAGTGATTTAAATGATGCTCTATCTGGTTACCTAACCGACAAGAAACACGTCCTGGATATGTTGCAAGCTGCCTATAATGTTTTAGCTCAACAACAGATCGCTTATTCTGTTGTGCCAGACTCATTTGATGGACAAAAAGTCCGCTTTGCACAAAAAGTTTTTAAGGAAAGACTGGCCAATTGTCTTGATTTTTCTCTTCTTTTTGCTGGCCTTCTTGAACAATGCGGATTAAATCCCCTGGTTATTATCACCAAAGATCATGCCTTTGTAGGTTGTCACGCAACAAATTCTACGCTTCCGGATGCTTTTGTGGAGGATCTACAATCAATTAAAAAGCGGGTACAACTGGACGAGATATTTGTTTTTGAATCAACATGTGCTCTTGGCGCAAATCCGTCATCCTTTCAATATGCAGAAGATACTGCAAAAAAAATCCTTGACGGAGACGATTTTGAAGGCGCATTAGATATTCGGCAAGCTCGAAACAAAAAATTTATGCCTCTTCCGCTAAATCCAGATGATGACGGAGGATTTATAAATGAAAAATATAGTTTTTCGAATGTTACAGATAAGTTTGACGGAAAAATAAAAAGTCGCAATATTATTGAATTTGAGAAAGGTTCAACGGAAATTCAATCGCAGAATCGACTCACTCGATGGCAAAGTAAATTATTGGATCTTTCCAAAAGAAACCGTTTGCTTAACTTTTGTGATAATGCGAAGACGATTCCGCTTGTACTGCATGACATTGGCAAATTGGAAGATTATCTCAATGCCGGAAAAGTGTTAACGATTCAACCGACAAACCAAATGATAGACGGTTCTGACCAACGCGATTATGTCTCTTTAGGTCAAAATATTCAGCAAAATCCGACTCTGGCATATTTGGAAAAGGAATTAGAAAGCTCTCGAATTCACTCTTCTTATGAAAAAGATAAACTTCATTCAAAATTGTTAGCGATATATCGCCAAGCTAAGACTGATACTGAAGAAGGCGGATGCAACACTTTACACATTGCATTGGGATTTTTGGAATGGTGCGAGCAAGATGATATTAACAAAAAGCATTATAAAGCACCGATTCTTTTAATTCCGATGAAACTTGAACGCAAATCGGTCACCGAAGGTTTTTCCTTAAGAATAGCGGATGAAGAGACGATTATTAATATAACGTTGCTAGAAAAGCTAATTCAGGACTTTGAGATGATAATTCCAGGGCTGAATGCCGATGATTTGCCAAAAGATGACTCAGGAGTAGATGTTGAAAAAATATTACTCTTATTTCAGGAAGCGATCAAAGACACTCCTGGATGGGAAGTAAAAAGAGATGCATGGCTGGGATGTTTTTCATTTCAAAAATTCTTAATGTACAATGAGCTGCGAAATTGTACCGAAGAATTATTAAAAAATCCAATTGTCGATCATTTGCTTAATCATCCAACGGAACAATATGATGATAAAATTAAAATGGTTGATCCAAATCAACTTGACAAAGAATTCAAATCTAATACGATATTTTGTCCATTGGATGCGGATTCTTCCCAGATCAGTGCTGTGCTGTCGGCAGAGCGTGGTAAAAGTTTTGTTTTATACGGGCCTCCTGGAACCGGTAAATCTCAAACAATCACCAATATCATCGCTCATTGCTTAGCAAGTAAGGAAAAAGTTTTATTTGTTTCCGAAAAACGCGCAGCTCTGGAGGTTGTCTATCATCGTTTGCGAGAAGTCGGGCTTGGTCCATTTTGCTTGGAACTTCACTCCAATAAAGCCGGTAAAAATGAGGTCATGCGACAATTCCGAGAAATCTTGGATTATGATTCTGCTACTTTGAATAACAACTGGAATCGTGTTTCCGGGCAACGTGATGAATTGCGACGTTCACTTAAAAAGTATGTAGAAACGATTCATACAAAATATTCCAATGGTTTTACTCCATATCACGCACTTTCGTTTTTAATTGTCCATGCTGAAATATCTTTGCAAATCCCGAAAATAAATTTCAATGTTAGTAATCTATCTGTCGACGAAATTTGTGACATTAGAAATTGCGCTGCGACTTTAGATTGTGATTCAAAAACAATCGAAACGGCGCATTGGCGCGTATTAAGCTATATAAATCCGGATAGTTGGACACCCAGTTGGAAAGATGAAGTTCAAAACTCCTGCAAACAGACTCTTTCAAAAATCGACAAACTGTCTGAGGCAAGTGCCAAATTTGGTATATTGTTGCATCTGCCCAAAGGCGCAATACAACATTTAAGCATCTTTGATACGGTAAAATTGGCTCAAACAATCACAACTTCCACTTTATTGCCGTCGGGGTTCTATGATAATGATTGGCAAAAGCTGTCTCCTATTTTGCAAAAATTTGTCCAAGACGTTCAAGAACGAGATCGATTGATAGAAAAACTCGCTAATTTCGACTTTGTCAAACTTGTAACCACCGGCAAAAGAGATTTTAATTCTCCCGATTCCCTCAAGGATAAAACGCGTTTTTATTTTTCTAAAAACCTTGCGGAATTGAATCTGTCAAATGGATCAACGCAATTGCAGAAACGTTTGATAAAAGTGCTTGCGAAACACGCTGTAATTTCCACTAAGTTTACTTCGGCTGTAAATCACACCTGCTTTGAATTGGGTTATGCCTGTGAAACATTTGATGAAGTAATCGCTGTACGTCTATTAGCTCTGGGGCGACTAATTCAGAAAGGCCCGCAAATACCGGAATCATTGTTAAATGCTAATACTCCGGATTTTATTGCAAAGGCAATTGCCATTAACGACACCGGAAAAAGACAGGAACAACTAAAAAAACTGCTTTCTAATTTTAAGTTGACAAAAATCCGCAATTATAATGTAGCAAAATGGCAAGCTCGATTTATCAAAAAAAAGAACGCCTCAACTTTATTGAAAAAGATTTCCTGCTTCTTCATTTTGAAAAAGATGCGCCGTTTTATGATCGATAATTCTTTTGAAATATCTTCCGACAATGCAGCCGATTTACTAACGTTATTGGTAGAATATATTGAAGCATACAAAAAGATTCGTACAATACCAATGAGTTTCGTTCAAAAGTTCGATCATTTATGGAATTATGAGAATAGTGATTGGCAACAAATGCGCAGGGCGTTGGATTTCTGCAAAAACATTAATTCTACAATAGAGTCCATTGTTGTTAAAGAGGCTCAAGAGATCATTCAAGAGAAAGTTCGAGAATTGATTCTTCCCCGCGGACAGCAAGATGAGGAAAACAAAGAATCCTTTTTTGGCGAATTGGAAAAAACATGTGCAGATTATCAAAATTCGATCAACGAAATCTTATCTATTTTCTGTGAAAATTGGCATAACGAAGAAAATAGCGGGAAGCTAGCAGACCTTTTTGAGAATGCAGAAAATAATTCAGATGCAATAAAAAACAGCATAGATCACTGCGAGTTTATTGAAACAATTGCTGCGTTTGCAAATAAATCTTCCGCAATAAATGATGCGATTATAACGTGGAATCTGAATTCCAGACTTGGTAATATATGGAATACGGGCAAATTAAATTTTATCAAATGGAAGATCGCGTACAGAGAGATTCAAGAAATTGAAACCATTATTAATACACCGACCTTCAATAATCTGTTTCCAAATTTACGTTCTGAAATAGGGAAAGTTCTATCATCAAACATTGATCGAGAACAACTTATCGCCGCCAGCACAACTTTAATTAAGGATTGGCAAAATTACCTTCCAGCTGCTCAAAAAACAAAAGAACTTCTCAACGCGACATTGGATGCAGAAGATGTTTCATCCGTAAAAAAAGTATATGATTTCATTGCAAATAACCCTGAAATTTTACGTTATTGGTGTAAATGGTGTTCTACCCGCAATCGGGCAGAAAAACTACATCTAGAAGCTTTTACTGCGATGATCGAGCATGGGAACGCTGTTTGTTCAATCAAATTAGCGACAGACATTGCATTATACCAAAAATTTGCCTATGAAATCTACAATAGCTCAGAGGTATTGCGTGAAATGTTAGGACATACTCAGGATGCTAAAATTCATGAGTTCCAACAACTGGATGATCTTTACATTCAACTTGCCCGTAAAAAAATTATTGCCAACGTTTCAAGCGTCTTGCCTAGTAAATATGCAAGAGCAAAAAAAACGGACACTGAATTAGGAGCATTTCGTCGTGAAGTGCAACGCCAAAATCGCATCATTCCAGTACGCAAATTATTGCAGAAGTTTTCCGAAATCGCATTGCGCCTGAAGCCATGTATGCTAATGAGTCCTCTTTCGGTCGCACAATATTTGCCACCGAAAAACGCTGAGTTTGACTTGGTAATTTTTGATGAGGCATCGCAAATTACACCGTGGGATGCGATCGGAGTTATTGCAAGAGGAAAGCAACTGATTGTCGTAGGCGATCCCAAACAATTGCCACCGACAAATTTTTTCCAACGTCAAGATTCCAGTGATGACACTACGCCTGAAACAGACGACGTACCCGATGAACAAAGTATTTTGGAAGAATGCATTTCGGCGAGAATGGATACCATGCGTCTAAAATGGCATTATCGGAGTCGCCATGAAGCCTTAATCGCATTCAGTAACCATTATTATTATGAAGATTCTTTGTTGACATTTCCAGCAGCATATAATAAAGTTTTTCCTTTTGGAGTAAATTTCCGTTTTGTTAAAGATGGTCTTTATGCAGGACAAACCAATCAAATTGAAGCGGAAGAATTGGTCAAGTTCGTTGTAAAAACGTTACAAGGTCCTTATTTTATGAAAGGTTTGAATTCAGGCAAAAAAAAATCTCTTGGTATCATTACCTTCAACCTAAAGCAACAAGAACTTATCGATGATTTGCTTGATGAAGCACGTCGAAAAAACCCGGAAATAGAACCCTTCTTCCAATCGAACTATTTTGAGCCAGTATTTGTCAAAAATATTGAAAATGTGCAGGGTGATGAGCGTGATTTTATTTTATTTTCTGTTTGTTTTGCGCATCAGCAAGGGAAAGATCGCATTTCAATGAATTTTGGTCCATTGAATAGAGATGGCGGTGAACGTCGTTTAAATGTAGCCGTAACAAGAGCAAAGGAAAGTATATTTGTATTCTCATCCATTCATCATGAAGATATTGACCTCTCCAAAACCAACAAAAAGGGGCCAGATCATCTGAAGTGTTTTCTTGAGTATGCGGAAAAAGGAATTGAAATTCTTGGAAAACAGGTAACGAATGCCGAAATTGATCATTACGACTCTATCTTTGAAGAGGAAGTTGCCCGGTTCTTACGAGATAATCGACATGAGATACACACCCAGGTTGGAACCTCTGGTTATCGAATCGACTTGGCTGTCGTTTCGCCAAAATCACCCGGAAAATATGTTTTAGGTATCGAGTGTGATGGTGCATCCTATCACAGCGCTGCAACAGTAAGAGATCGCGATAAATTGCGCCAGAGGGTACTGGAAGGGTTAGGCTGGACAATTATTAGAGTTTGGTCTACGGACTGGTGGAATTCCCCTATCGAAACCAAACGAAATTTGTTGAAATATGTAGAAAAGGCTGTAGAATCTGAAAAATCTTCTGTAGAAGTAAAACCGGTCGTTTCTACTTCATTGGAGGAACGCCCTGTAAAACCCGAAAATTCTTCTATAAAAGCAAAGCCCGTAGTTTTCACCTCATTTGAAAAGTCTTTTGTAAAACCTGCAAAGGCTTCTGTAGAAGTAAAGCCGGTCGTTTCTACTTTATTTGAAGAACGTCCTGTAAAACCTAAAAAGTTTTCTTCGGAAATAAAGCCGGTCGTTTCTACTTTATTTGAGGATCTCTCTATTGACGAAGAAACAACCAAAAATGAGTCTTCGATAGATTTAGTTTTGGCTTCATCGTGTAAATTTGCTCGTCTGTATCCATCCTTAAATTACTTAAATACGGAACCAATCTTTCACCAATTAGATCAAAAGAATTTTTATGATCCATCTTTTAAGATATTATTAAGGAAGCAAATAAAAACCATTTTGGAAAAGGAAGCTCCGATCATAGAATCATTATTATTGAAGCGAATGATTCGTATATGGCAATTTCAAAGAAACACCGAAAAAATTTATACTATATTTAAGGAAGCGCTCCGCCAAACTTATTACAGTTCTTTCTGTCAAACTAATCACAGTTCTTTTACAGAAAATGTATATTGGCTACATAGGGACGATCGTAATACTTATAATCAGTTCAGAGTCTCTCCTTCCGGAACCGAATCAATACGAAAATTGGAGGAAATCCCGGTAGAAGAACTAAAGAATGCGATGAGATTTATTAATTCAAAATATCAGCGTTTCAATAGTGAAGATGCGCTATTTACAGAAACAGGACGTTTATTTGGCTTTTTGGGTATAACTGCCCAGGCAAATAAACGTTATAAAGCAGCGTTACGATTGTGGCAAAAATCAGGTGTTAAAATCGATATTTCAATAAACGCCCAAGAAATTGTGCACTTTCCAAAAGTGGTCCCTTGTAAAACATCGTGACAAGACCATTTCAGTTGAGAAACAAAACAGCATTTGATTAAAATTGCAATCAAGTTGAAATTCAACTCCGTTTGACAGGGCCTGGCTCCTTCCGACAAAACAAGAATTCGATGCTCTGTACAAATACCCTTTCACCTATTAATGAAAAAAAAGAAAAACTTAAAGCAAGCTTTTGAGTACACACTCAATAGTGAAGGGCTATCAAAACAGAGTAGCGAAAAGAAGACGGCGGCATTTTTAGAAATGAATCAGCAAAGAGTTATTGGAAGAAAGGGTTCTGTTCCGCAGCGGTAAAAGAATTAGCCCGATTTCGGACATTAGACCAACGCCAGGGACAAATGCTTACCGCTTTTGACTCCGCTTCAGATACTACGACTCCCGCAAAGAGCTTAGAGTCCATGGAACCGTCAGATTCCCACATGTTGTTCGACAAGTTTACACAAATAAGCAGGACAAAGGAAATGACTAAAGAAACAGACAAAAATTTATCCCAGCGTTTTCAGCGTTTTTCCGAGGAGTCTCATGCCAAGGGCAGCGGAACGGCAACATCCTATGTCAGGGCAATCAAAAAATTGACTACCGCGCTCCAGGATTTTGCGGTCTTCCTTCAGCCGGGAAAATCCGTTTGGGATATTCATGATGTCGACCACCTGGCGCAACTTTATTTATTCGTCAAGGAAGAACAGAAGAAAGCGGACGGCGGCATTTTTAGAAACGAATCAGCAAAGAGCTATTGGAAAAAAGGGTTCTGTTCCGCAGCGGTAAAAGAATTTGCCAAATTCCTAACATTAGACCAACGCCAAGAACAGATGCTGATCGCTTTTGACTCCGCTTCAGATGGCGCAATTCTCGCAAAGAGCTTGGAGTTCATGAAACTGCGACCCTCGTCCATGCTATTGGACAACGATGATATTGTTCTCTCATCTGCCGAGGGCAAAACCGCTATTCGTGAAGTTGAAGTCCGGATGAATCAAAACGTATTTCGTGAAATGGTGTTGCAGAACTATCATTTCCAATGCTGTTTGACCGGATTACCGATGGCCGAAGTTTTACGCGCCAGCCATATCAGCCCATGGGCTACCGACAAAAAAAACCGCTTGAATCCAGAGAACGGGCTTTGCTTGTCCGCGACATACGATGCTGCTTTCGACCGGTATCTTATTTCTTTTGATGAGGACTACCGGCTGATTTTTGCACCCTCATTAAAAGAATACTATACGAACAAAGCATTCAGAGAATATTTCAGCAAACAGCTGGGACAGAAAATAATGATGCCAAAAAGATTTATGCCCTCGCAAACTCTGCTGGAAAAGCATAGACGACTACTAGCATAAATACGAAAAAAATATCTTATCTTAAAAACTTAGCAAATATCAAATAATTCATGTGCCAAAAATATCCATTCTGACTTATAAAGGAATTTGAAACCTCTATTTATTTCTCGTGCTCCTTTGATTTTCTAACAACCCGATCCACACACGAATCAGGGAATTTTTTCTCTGCTGAAGAATATACTATCAGGCATCTTTCATCGCATGGCAGTATCCAAAATAATATTCCCAGACATCTCCCGTTTGGAGCACCAAACGGCGTTTCCGAGATAAAATTATCCGTTTTAAAAGGTCGCAGATCGATCGACTATGATTTTCTCAAGTCCTTAATTATGCAATATATTCCGACAAACAAAAGAAAATTCGCTCTTTTTTATGAGAAATGGCGGTGAATTTTGCGAATGAGCACGAGTTCTCTATATCTCCGTTTCAAAAAATTTAAGGCGGCGAAAATTTTTTTTTTGCACCAAATAAACAAAAAAGAATCAATAATCATTCAGCGCAGTGGGCTTATTATTCAGCATCCGCAAAAATCTGCCGTTCTTCCAAAAAAAAGCATTTCCTCGGTGTGGGCATAAATTCATTTTGCAGTCGAAAAGCTCTCAAATATGCTGTATATTACGGCTTAACGTGAACATATAGCATCCGGCATGCCGGAAAGAGCGATTGCATATATGAACAGAAAACAGGTCAACGAAACTGTGAGCAAGCTAGTTTCCGGTTGATAATGAACGGCTTGTTATCAACAATTAAATACTATCTTCGCTTAATTTCAAATTTATCGGAATTTGTATAAACATATTCAAATGCCGTAGAAAATGACAATAAACCCCAGATTGAACATAAAACAATGTGGAATAATATTATTCAGGAGTATGAATTATGAGGCCTTTTTGTGTATTGTGAACTAACTAATATGTGTATGATATCCGACCATAATGGTCATGTCTTAGTGCAACATCGCTTACCCAAGCCCACGAACCCATGGTCTGGACTTACTTTTCCCGGAGGCCATGTTGAACCGGGTGAAAGTATCACTGCCTCTGTAATTCGGGAGATTCATGAAGAAACTGGATTATCAATATCAAATATTTCCACTTGCGGTGTTGTCCAGTGGTACAATCCCCAGAAAAACTCGCAGTACATTGTTTTTTTGTTTTCTACGCATTCATATAGTGGTCAATTACAGTCATCCCCCGAGGGCGAAATGGAATGGATGACGATGGAAGATATGCGTTGTGGAAAACTTGCTCCCAATATGGAAAAATATTTGAACGTTTTTGACAACGATGATATTTCGCAGGCATTTGGGATTTCCGGTAGGACATTGTCTCTCATAGATTCAGGCGGGAAGATCATTCCATAAAAGGCATCGTCGCAAATCTCCCCCAAAAAAAGCACCGATTTGTGAAGTCTGGAATGGACGAGTGCGACCTTTAGCTCCGGAGCGTTAATGCCGAGAATGAGTTCCATTGCCGCTTCGTCCAGAAGACCGAGGTACTGACGACTTTGCACTAGAGTTGCTCATCCACACTGTAATGGATATCCCAGTGAAATAGGCTGAACGAACACTTATTTCGTTACAACATCGACCATCGCATTTTACCGTTCGCGAAGTGGGACGATAGCCCATATTGAACAACACAAAAAATGATTCGCTTCCAAAAATCGTAGGGAAAACATAAGTCATGAGGTAGTATTTATGCGCCAACAAGAAGAAACTCTGCTAACAATCCGTACCGAATCAACATGGACATATGCCAGTTGGGTTAGATTCCGCCTGATCCAATCAGGCAACAATTATGCACTCAAAGGCCATTATCACAAGAGAAAATTTTCGGAGACGCCTTCACGCCCGAAGTTACAAAAAGTCAAGGTTGATACCGTATGGGCAGAGTCTCTTGTGAAAAAACTATACAATGCGCAGATACCGGCATTTCCACAACCGGCAATAGGATTTGATGGCGGTTTTACCATCCTTACAATTGGCAATTACCTGGGTAGTTCCTCTTTCCGTTGGTGGTCGGAACCGCCGATTGGTTGGGAAACTCTTGATGAAATCACCAAGGAATTCATACAAAAGTTCTACGACGGAATATGCATAAATGAAGAGTAGCAATCTTTCTATGAAGGCTAAAACAGACAAGCCACACTATCTTTCCCCGGATACAGACAAACATTTTATTGCCCACCACGAAGTCAGGCACCTACTAATACTATATTTGGATCGCTCTGCGGACGCCTGATAATACCGGACGAAGACGGACTGACTAAGGTCCTTAATAAGCCTGGCGAAAAGGATACGCTACATCAATGTATCCTATACGCTATGGTCGGCATGGTTCTGTCTGGAGATTTCGATCGGCTCAGCGACCGGAAGGGGCGTTTATAGATATGGACCAAGTTAAAGGAACCCTTCCGGACGACAAGCGAGAATACGATATCATTTACGTTAACGGCGACAACAATCTGCAAAACCTAAAAACAGATACGGAAAGCTCGAAGGTCCGCCGGATCGAAACAGAATTCAAAGCCCAGATGTTCAAGGAGAAATAAGAAATGGGTGCAATCAAGAAAATCACCATTAAAGGTTTTAAATCCATACGGGAACTGGATGCGTTTGAATTAAAACCGCTGAATATCATTGTGGGCGCTAATGGCTCCGGAAAAAGCAACCTGATTCAGATTTTTCGCATGCTGCTTGCGATGACCCAAAAGAATTTTCAAGCCTTCATCACAACCAATGGCGGCGCGGACAGTTTTCCATTCAACGGGTTAAAATATACGCCCTTCATTGAGATCGGTTTTGAATTCAGCTCCAATAGTTCATATCCGGAAAGAAGTAATTTTTATAATTTCTCGTTATCGCCAACCGTTGATGAAAAATTTCTGATTACAGAAACAAGACGTTACTACAATTCCTCACCTAAATCCTATGGTCCTCCTTCCGAGGAGAGCCGACTCTATGATATGCGAGAAGAAGAAGCCATCGGCAAGCGATGCACCGGTATCGGGTATTTCGTCTATGAAACAATTTCCCGTTGGATAGTTTATCACTTTCACGACACCAGCGCAAATGCACCGATGCGTCGCTCTTCCGGCATTGAAGACGTTGAAAAACTACGTGGCGATGCTGGAAACATTGCGGCATTTCTGTATCATCTGAAACATCAGGACGATAAGGAAAGTTATCAGAACATTGTCAACGTGGTAAAATTGGTTATCCCCTTCTTTGAGGATTTCCGTTTAGACAAAATCAAACAGGGAGAAGCGGAGAAAGTGAAGCTCTCTTGGAAACAGATCGGTTCGGATTACCCAATGCAGCCGTATCATCTTTCCGATGGTTCTATTCGTTTTATTTGCCTCGTAACAGCTTTGCTTCAACCCGATCCGCCATCAACCATCATTATTGATGAACCGGAACTCGGGCTTCCCCCTGAAGCAATTGGAATCTTGGCGGAACTGCTTAAGATTGCAGCGACTCGTACCCAAGTGATTATCGCTACCCAGTCCCCGCTTCTGCTGGACCGATTTTCAATTGAAGATATTATTCTTGCCCGTCGAAAAGACGGCGCTTCAACATTTGAACGGTTAGAAGAAGAAGATTATACCTCTTGGCTGGAAACCTACTCCGTCGGCGAACTTTGGATAAAGAACGTGATCGAAGGAGGAACTGTCCATGAGTGATTTTATTACAGTAAGAGTTGTTGTTGAAGGGCAGACTGAACAAAAATTCATTAAAGAAATTCTGGCTCCATATTGTGCGTTAAAAAGAATCTATATGAAGCCAGTCTAACGAGGGGGATCGCCAAAACAACGTGATGTTTAGAATAAGGACAAAGGCGTCGCCAAAACAATGGCATGTTTGAAATCTAAAACGACGCACGTCCGTGCGCCGCTACGAGGGGGATCTACAAAACAACGTGATGTTTGAATTAAGGATAAAGGCGTCCCCAAGGCAATAGCATGGTTGAAATCTAAAACGACGCACGTCCGTGCGCCGCTATGAGGGGGATCTACAAAACAACGTGATGTTTGAATTAAGGATAAAGGTGTCTTGTAAAATTGAACACCGTTATGCTTGATTGCATCCATAAATTAGGCGATTTTAGTAGTTATGGGACGGCTGTGATTTTTTTTATTTTTTATTAATCTTATGATCGCTTTAGACCATTTTCAGGATATTAATGGTGCTGACTGACCGCTTACGGTATCCATAAAAATTTAAAATCCGGGTTTCCCCCAAAGAGAAAACAGCATAGCTCCTTTAAGGGGCTGTAAAAAAATGAACTTGACAATTTGCCGAAAAAATCGTGATTTGATTTTGGGGCCGACAACGAGAAGCATACCCTCAAGTATGTGGCGAGGTTGACGGCACAAAAAGCATTCACGAGAATCAGGCAAATGTAAAGGTTATTTCTGAACAGCCCCTAAGCACAAAAAGATTGATATTACCTGAAAGTTCAAGGCGATACAACAAACGTCCCAAACCATATTTTATCAAGATATTATTCAATGGCTCACTTGTTTCATCCTACAAATTGCGCAGTTTTTGATGAACCGACATAGTTAGTCCTTATTCCATTAAACAGACTCCATGTAAGGACGCATCACTTTTGTAATTCGACAGCGACGAGCATATTCCCAGATTTCATCGCTAGTGGCTTGTTTTTGTTGTAGAGTATCACGTAGCGCATCAACGGCAATATCAGATCCTATTTTATTTCTAAATCGAAAACAGTCAACGACGGTTTTAGCCGGATCGTAAACTCGTATATGGACTCCGCCTTCTATGAAGGTTTTTATTCCTGCAGAAAAATTTTCTCCAGACAGCTGAATTATTCGTACCGGAATTTTCAGGTTTCGTGGGTAATTGCTCCCTTTCTCAATCGCCACCCATGTTTCGTATGGCATTTGGGAAGTCAGTTCATGAAACTGCAGGGCGGAAAGCAGGCATATTACTCCATTAGGAATATTTAGAGCAACTTCAGCAAAGGTTTCATGGACTAGGATATAATCAGGAAGCATATAGACTCCGCGTGATACACGGCGCAGCATTCCTTTCTTTGCCATATAACAAAGTATGCCAGAATGCATACCAGCCTTCGTCAGGGTTGCCGCTGATATAATTCCTTGCTTTTTTGCCATCCTTTTTATTTTATCAATATGAGTCTGCATTTTTTCAATCCATTTAATTTCACTCATACAATATACATTGAGTGTGAGAATTTTTCACAGCCGTCCCATAGCTTGACGGTAAATTTGATAATTTTCTCGTAGCGGTGCACGGCCGTGCGTCGTTTTTGATTTCAAACATCGGTTGTTTTGGCGACGTCTTTCTGTATATTTTGAACAATCCGGGGATTTTTTGTATATTGTCGAATGCGATATTGAAACATAATGCATTCTTGTTGATATTTCAAACATCACATTTTTGGAAAAATTGCACGTAGCGGCGCACGGACGTGCGTCGTTTTTGATTTCAAACATAACGTTGTTTTGGCGACGCCTTTATCCTTAATTCAAACATCACGTTATTTTGAAGATTTTCTCGTAAACACGTACGGCGTGCGACTATTTCCAAATCGGATGTTTGTGAAATATCAACAAAGACGCATCCTCTCTCAATATATTTTTGCACACAAAAAAGGTATCTTGTAAAATTTGACACCGTTGTGCTTGATTGCGTCCATAAATCAGGCGATTTCAGTAGTTAGTGGCGGAACGCCCCCCCCTTTTTGAGAAAGAACAAATCATTTATCATAAAAAAAGGTACTGATTGTTATAGAAAAACTAAAAATTTAGTTGTAAAATCTAATTATTTTTTGTTTTT
>JBAYAV010000012.1:0-20770 GCA_041669565.1 Lentisphaeria bacterium | reverse complement strand
TGAGTCAGTTTCGACCGATGCCGCAATGTATGGGGAAAAACTTTCTGACTGGAATGGTTACAGAAAAAGAATATGCGCAGGTTTGCAAAAAAATAGAAAACTTGGGCTTTTCTCGTGTTTTTATTCAGCCGCATTGCGGTGATGAAAATTTTGTGCCTGATTTTAAAAAGGATCAGCCATTTTCGGGAAATGAAGAACATCAAAATAAATAAAAAACAGGATTCTATTTTCTATCATAGAATCCTGTTAAATTGGTGCTGCATTGGGATCCGAGAATAAAAGCAGACTGTTGCTGGATGATGGATGCAATTTTAATTTGGTCCGCTTCCTCAAAACGAGCAGTCACAGGCTTTTCACAGTAAACACGTATTCTTCTTTGGGCGGCTTCTTTTAGCTGCTCAAAATGCACAAGATGATTTTTGGAACAAAATACGACAATATCGGGTTTTGCCGTATCCAGCATTTCTGTATAAGACAAATGATGGCGTTCCGTTCCTTAGCCCATTCTTTATTTTACGTTTATGGAATTTGAACCCACATGTGCAACAACTTCAACTCCTGATAATCCCAAAAAACCTCGTTTATAATATTTTAGCTCCCGAATAGATCGGTGTTATCTTGAAACATTCTTGTTTTATCGTTATAGGCCTTTTGGTCCCAGGGTGCGTCCGCCGTCAATTAGATAATCGACGCCAGTAATAAAGGATGCTTCGTCTGAAACCATAAAGGCTATTAGGGCAGCCATTTCTTGGGGTGTGCCTTTGCGTCCCAGAAAAGTTCCATTTGTTGGCGATGCTACTCCGTCGGCACTAATAAGACCCGGTGAAATGCAGTTTACATTAATATTATAAGGACCTAGCTCCATCGCCAAAGCTTTGGTAAATGAAACGATGGCACCTTTGCTGGCGGAATAAACTGCAAAATTGGGAATTCCAGTCTTAGCGGCGATTGATGCTACATTGATGATCTTTCCGTATTTTCTTTTCGTCATATTATCGAGTACGGCATGGGTAAAATATAGGGTCCCTTTGATATTGAGATCTAAAATCCATTCCCAGTTTTCTTCCGGTATATCTTTGAAAGGACAGCTCTTGTGCCAGCCCGAACCGGCACAATTGATCAGGATATCGACGTGTCCAAAGCTTGCAATTATTTCAGCGACAACCTTTTTGACATCATCTTTTTTTGTAATATCTACGGCAAATGCCAGAACTTCACCGCCATTGGCACGAATGGAATTGCTTACTTCTTCGAGCTTTTCCTTGCTAATATCAACAATGGCGACTTTTGCACCAGCTTCGGCCAGCTTCATTGCGGTAGCTTTACCGAGGCCGTTTGCCGCTCCGGTTACGATTGCTGTTTTTCCATCAAATTTCATTTTTTAACCCTTTCTTGAAAATAATTAATATGAGACATGAGTCCGTGAAGTATTACACAAAAAAAAGTTGATAACCTGTTGGTTTGTAGTATTTATATAATATCTTACAAACGTCATAATTACACTTGCCAACGAGGTTATCAATGTTTAAATTTATGCTAAGTTCTGAAGAAATCAACTCAAATGGCGGTTTTTCCTTTATAAAAAAACTGTTCGATGGAAATGTCCGCATGAAAGATTGGGATGCTGAACTGCCAAGCGGTACGCAATCGCTGTTATTCGACATCCACTATTTGTCCGCAGCACCATTGGCTTCATGACCGCTGGCAACAGCAACTATGCGAACATTGAAAAGTTCCGTTTTGACTTTCTCTTCCGTAAGGTTGCGGGTGGTGAAATTCCCTCGCAGAAAACTTACAATCTTTGTGAGGAATACCATTTTGTTATCGCCAGTATTGTCTGCGTGGCTTTTTAAAATTTTAAGTCTGCAAATTACAGATGCTTTGTCGTATTATGACTTCCGGCTGGATAATAATGTTTTCCACCCGCGGCTTGGTGGACCTATCGGTAAGAAATGATTTCATTAGTTTCATGCCGTTGCGCGCCATGCTTTCACAATCCAGTTCCACTGTAGACATTCCCGGACGGAATAGCCTAATCGGCGTAGTTTTGCTGGCAAAAGCTAGTAGGGATATGTCTTCCGGGATCCTCAAGTTTAACTGCTCGAAACCATGGATCATAATACTGAGGCCGTAATCACTGACAACGAGTGCAGAATGTCTGGATTTGTTCCTGGCAATTTCGACACCACATTCAATAATTGAATCAAAACCGACGTTAAGGTCGTAAAGATATTCTATCGGTTCAATACCATATTTGCGACAGCAATCCATGTAAGCTTCATGCTTCCAAATATCATCGTGTTCACGAGAGTGAGCAATAGTTTTATGCCCATTTTTAAGTAGAATTTTAAATGCTTTATCCATGCCGTCATGAAAATCAAAAGTCACGCTTGAAAGTCCTTCTAATTTGTAATTCATAAGAATGAATGGCTTTTGATGTTCTATAATTATTTGCTGATACATAGAGGATTCCGGCAGCAGTGCAGACGCTATGAATATTCCGTCTGCCATATCGAACATTTTTAGAAAACATTCTATATTGGTATGCTGTTTCCAGCTTATCGGCATTATCATCAGTTGATAGCCATTACGATTGGCGACTTCCATCAGGCAATCCGTCAGTTCAGCAAAGAAAGGCAACTTAAGCCCGCCGCAGATGAAGCCTAAAAGTCCAGTGCGTCCAGTTTTGAGTGCTGTGGCGGCGAAATCCGGACGGTAATTGAGTTCTTTGGCGATACGCAATATTTTTAATTTGGTTGCAGGGGATACTCTGATGCCCGGATTATTATTTAGCGCTGCGGAAACAGCTCCGCGGGAAACATTGGCGCGGTCTGCAATCTGTTGCATGGTTATTCGCATTGGTTTTGTTCCATGTCCTTTTTGTTAGCATGAGTTATCTGTTTCAAGGAATGTAACTCTAATACAGGAAAAATCAACTCTTCTTCGTGCTTGTTTTAATGTTGATTCGTTCTATTTCCTCGTTACAATCGCAAAATAAAGAAAGCGCCGGACACTGATGGAATATTGTTGTTTATTTTTCATGAAGGTATAAAAATATTTGAGGAGAGAGAAAATTAATTTTGATTTTTTATCGTGAATAAAGCCGTAAAGCTCTTGACAAAAGTTAAATCTGGATATATATTACATCATTATGATAACACGATATATCAAATTATAAGTTACTTGTTAGGAAAGTTATGAGTTTCATCCGTCAGTCCAAAAAGTGTCCGCGTTATTTTGAATTTTCTGATGGCAAAACATTTTTGCCGATCGGAACGAATCTTTGTTTTGTTCGGAATAGTGAAAAATTTACTGAAAAAGAAGTTCTGGAAATTTATCGCAGATGGATGACGGCGCTGGCAGAGAATAGCGTCAATTATATTCGTGTTTGGCTGGGCGTGCCTTTCTTTGATCTGATGCCGGAACGGATTGGTGTTTATTCGGAAAAAAATTTAGGACATGTCAAAGCGCTTGTCGCTATGGCGGAAGAACTGGGGGTAAAGATCAAGTTTACGTTGGAACATTTTCGGAGTATTCTTTCTGAAAAACAAGCGGAAAGTTTTTCGGGTATCGTTCCTTTTGGAAAAGAAATTTTAAAAGACAAATTTTCGTCCGTTCAAGAGTTTCTGGATTCTGCTGAAGGTCGGGAAATATACCTAGCAAAGGCGCGTTTCTTGGCTGCGGCAGTCGGTAATTCACCGTCTGTGGTCGCGATTGAACTTTGGAATGAAATAAACGCGCTGGGGCCGATGGATGTATGGGCAGACTGGAGCAACTATATGTTGGAACAGCTTCACTTGGTCTTTCCGAATCAGATGGTGGTACAGAATCTCGGCAGTTTTTGGACGTCGAACCACAAGATCCTTTATTCCTATCTCTCGCAACTTGAAAAGAATGATTTTGTGCAGGCACATCGTTATTATGATCCCGCCAGTGTTAATCAATTGTCGATTTGTCTTGCCGATATGGACGTGCTTTGTGCGGACGCAGTTCGGGAACTTCTGTACCGTAATTTTAGCAAGCCGGCGGTGCTGGCGGAAACCGGTGCTGTGGAATATGGTCATCGTTGTTACAGTCATTATTATGAGCTGGACACCGAGGGGGTGATTCTGCACGATAGTTTGTTTGCGCCATTTTTTGCCGGGAGCGCCGGTAGTGGTCAACCTTGGCATTGGGATTATATTTATATTGAAAAACATAATCTTTATTGGCATTTTTCACGTTTCGCCAAGGCCGTAGCGGGAATCGATCCGGCGGATGAAGAATTTTATCCCGAATATTATGAAACTCAGGAATTACGGATTTACATTTTGCGGGGGAAAAAACATAATCTTTACTGGTGCCGTGACAAACAATTTACCTGGGAAAATGAGTTGGATAAAAAAATTGCTTCCCGTTGTTGCCGTAATTTCAATACCGGCACGCTAATGCTGACGGATTATCAATATTATTTGCCATGGGCAGATAAAACGGGCACTGGTACTGGTAATATTCTTCCGGATTTTACACGTTCGGTTGTGCTTCGGGAGAAAGTCGCCAAATAGCATGGAAAATTTGATTAAAAAAAATATGGCACAAAAAGATAAGGTATGGTTGTATTATAAATAGCCTTCGGAAAATTGTTATGAAACAATGCGTGAGATTTGCAAAGGAGGAGGAGGTGGTTCTAAAACGCTCGCATCTGAACATATCAATAATGATCTTAAATTTTCTAACAGGCAGTCGTAAATCAATTTTGAATATGAATTTTAAAAAATAAGAAAGTAGTTTACTTGTTGTTCGAGTTTTTGTTTAATAATTTAATCAGTTGTTTTAAAAAGGAGTCACAAAATGAAAAGCACACATTTAATTACGAGATTGAATATTCGCAAGGGTTATTTTTTTACGTTGATTGAACTTTTGGTTGTGATAGCTATCATAGCGATCTTGGCAAGCATGTTGCTGCCGGCGCTTCAACAAGCACGCAAAACCGCAAAAAATGTTGTTTGTGTCTCTCATCTGAAAGAGATAGGACTGGGGTTTCTCTTTTATTTGGATGGGAATAATGGAATTTGTCCGGGGGATAATACCGTCAACAGTTATGGTACTTGGAGTAAAACGTTTATGTATGGAAAATATGTGGAGAGTCTGCCGATGTATGTTTGCCCTCTAAGTACCCATAAAGTTTCTGCTCGTCTGCGCAAGGGCGGCTTTCTTCAGTATGATGACTATTATATATCCTATGGTTACAACTACTGGCAGTTGTCCGGGACAAAAATAACTCGTGTCGTTAAGCCTTCCCGTACTATTATTTTCGCAGATAGTGCTGTAAATAGAGGAACTGGTGCAGGATATTTTAGATTACGTCCGACGTACAATGCCACTTCTGGGGAAGGCGTCGTTATTTCCTGCCATTCAGGAAAAGCTAACGTTACTTGGGGTGATGGTCATGTCACTTCCGAAAGAGGAGATAAAAATTATGATCGTGTAAACGATAATGGTATGAATAGCGGATCAAACTGTTATAAAGTAGATCCATTCAATATTTATGGTAAAGAAAACTGCTTTGACATCAATTGATTTTGATGGTAAAGAAAACTGCTTTGACATCTTATAATATTGTTTGGATGCGGGAAGAATTTGGTGATCATGGTTTTTCGATAAAATAATAATAAACCTGAAAAAGCAGTTAAATCATTGTACTATGCAGTGTTTCTTAAGTGATGTGGCGGTCTCCGTCGCATAGTGCAATGTAATACCCATTCGCGTTTAAAACTACAAAATAGCTTAAAAAATTTATTCAGACGTTAATCGTTGTGCCTCTGTCTCCAGTGGCGCAAATGTGTAATGCTTATCTTGTTTTTGATGGCAAATTGGTATAAGCTATTGAATTAGCCCCGATAAACTGGATGAAGAGAATGAATACTGCCGTGAAGCAATGGCTGCCACGGAGAACTATTCATGTATAACAATAAATAAAGTTTTAATTATGAACGATAATATAATAAATTTATAATTAAAACTTGTTTTTTCCAGGATAAAAATGTGTCTATAATGAACAAAACCATAATTTTAACTTATGCTGACGGACGAACTGAAACCAGAACGGTCTGCGGAAACGCTATTGCGGCATCCGAGATTCCTGATGGCGTGATAACTCTTGACTTTCAACCAGAACGTTTTGAAGCGCATGTTGGCGATTCGGGGTATTTCATTCTGCCGGTTTGCGTTAGCAATCATCTCGGTCACGGTGGTCTGATATACTTCAGGGAACGTTCCGATTTAACAACCGCCATGCCTTATCAAACAATGCCGGTCTACGCCGTCAGTCGAGGAAATTCGGGGACACTTGCCATCGTCACTGGTATGCCGCTGGATTATGAATTGGTGGTGGAGGTTGCCAGAGGACGCTATCGGCTGTTTCCCCGTTTTCATTTTAACGGCTCAAGACCGACCGAAGATATCTCAGTAATTTTTATTGAATTGGGACGTGGGGATGCAGATTATTCTGCTATCGCCAGGCGTTATCGGCGCTATCAGTTGGAACGCGGTGCTTGTATTCCATTGAAAGAACGCATTAAGCACAATCCTGTCTTACGGGAAAACGTTCGCTCGATAGGGGTGCGTATGCGCCTGGCTTGGAAAATGGTTCCGCCACCGGTTGTTGAACAAACGGAAGCGAATGAACCGCCAGTATTTACCGCCATTACTTTTGAGCGTGCAGAAAAAATTCTCGATGAGCTTTACCGACAGGGTGTGCGGCACGCCAGTTTTTGTTTGGTTGGCTGGAATAAGTCGGGGCATGACGGGCGTTTCCCGGATCTATTGCCGGTCGAACCGATGCTAGGAGGAGAGGCTGGATTGCGAAAGCTGTTGCGCAAAGCCAAACACTACGGTTATCTGATGGGCGCCCATACGAATCTTACAGACTCTTATACTATCTCCAAGCGACTGGATCGTAATAAGTGGTTGTTGGATCACAATGGCGAGCCGGTAAAAGGCGGGCAATGGGGCGGCGGGCAGTCCTATTTTCTTTGCCCTGAGGCCGCATTAGAATATGCCCATGAAGATATGCGGACATTACAGGATTTGGGTTTTCACGGGGTTCATTATTTTGATGTGTTGACGATGGAGAACCCCCTGCCTTGTTATAATCCCCGACATCCTTTGACTCGTACCGAAGCCGGCGCGCGGCGCGGAGATATCCTTGAATTGGCGCGACGCGCGATGGGGGCGGTGGCGTCCGAGGGCGCTATGGATTTTTGTATCGGCAGTATCGACGAGATCCTTTACTCTGTTTTTCGGATTTCCCCGGAAAACGTGGAAATCTGCGATGAATTTATTCCGTTTTGGCATTTGGTCTATCATGGAATCGTACTTTATAACAGTTTTGGTGAAAGCATCAATGCAATGATTAAACACGATCCTGAATTGGCGCTTAAGAATGAAGAATTCGGCGGTCGGCCACAAGCCTATTTTTATGCAAAATTTCTTTCTGCCGGACGAGCTTGGATGGGGGAAGAGGATTTAATTTGTAATAACGACGAAGAGTTGCAGTGTAGCGTAAAAGCATTAAAAAAAGCTGCCGAAGAATATGAAAAAGTGTGGGCTCTCCAACTCGAATTTATGGAAGATCATAAAAAAATCGCGGAAGGAATATTTGAAACGACTTATTCAAATGGTGCAATTTGCCGAATTGATTACCACAAAAAAACCAAAGAGTACTATAACAAAAAAAAGACTTGCTTATGCTATAGCTAAAGTTTGGTTGTAATACCACTTAAATCTTTTAACAGAAGGATTGCTAAGGAGCTGTATTAAAATAAACGTTACAATTAGTCATGCTGTGCTATGATTCGCTTCCTTATAAAAATATAGAGATTAAGGTAATATGGGCAGTAATATCAATATGGAACAATTTTTTAATAAACGGACAGGCAATCATTGATGAATGAAGAACACGCTTGACGGCGGTGCTCATAGCAAGCAGTATGGAGGCATAAGCGAAGTCTTTTGTCTATTGTGGCTTTCTCGTTTTTTAATTTATGCTCTTATAAAAGAGTTGAGCAACAGTGTTAAGTGTCGCAGACACATCTGGCATGCATCAGCGGATTTCTGTAAAAGAACGGGAAAATATCATCGAAAATAATCCGACTATTTTAAACAATTTAACCAGCTTGGTAAGATCGTACAAACATGGTGATTCTGAATCTCTGTTAAGATAGTCGAGCAAAAGTTTGCGCAAGCTAAGCTCAGACAGAACTGAAGAAAAGAGGGAACAGCGTTGGATATTGTACAGTAGGTCGATTCTTGAAACACCTTGGATTTATTTTGCAATCTAACAAGAAATCGCAAGAGGGTGAAAGGCTGCCCGATCGTGATGCTGAGTTTGAATATAGAAATAAAAAGGTGAAATAATTAAAACCATAATCGATGGAAAAATAGAAGAATTTAAGGAGTCTTTTAATGTTTAAAAAATTGCTTTTATCAATAATTACGTTAATTGGAGCAGGCGTTGTGATGGCTGACGATGCGGTGGGTAAGGTGCCAATTTATCAGGGCTACATCCTGCCGACCCCACAGAAGATTACATATGAGAAACGCAATATTGATTTTTCCGACTTTACGATAGTTTCGGATAATCCGCATGCGCGTTATTTAAAAAAACGCTTGGTGGAACGCAGTGGTGTGCCGGGAAAAAACGGCGTTCAACTTTGTCTCGGCATCGGCCCGGTCGATGGCGTAATTCCGCCGGACAAACCGCAGGGCTATGCAGTTAAAATAATAGATAATACGGTTGTTTTAGCCGGATCTGATAAACTTGGACTATTGTGGGCTGTATCTTCTCTGTTGCAAATGACCCATATGCAGAACGGTAAACTGGTGTTGAGGGCATTTCAAGGAGAGGATTGGCCGATACATCTTTATCGCGGGGTCGCATCCTTTGGGACAACGAACTGGTCGCGTGATGTACGTCTGGCTGTAACTTTTAAATTGAATGCGCTGTATGCTTTATCGCACTGGAGTTTATGGGAAAAAGATGCGAAAAGACCATATAACTTTTCCAGTAATAAGTACTGTTTTAGCCATGATCCGCCTAAGGAATGGCTGGCCACCATTAGAGATATGCACGAATTAGCAGAACTCGGATTGGAATGGGGGGTGGGATTCAATAAACAGTCCTCAGCTTTCGCTGTGTCAGATATGGTGGCACATCGGCAACTGATGAAATGGATCAAGCCTGTGGTCGAAGCCGGTGGCACCTATTGTATCTGGTTTGATGATGCCCGTTTTCCGATACAAAAACAGGATAAGGAACGGTTCGGATCCGCCCGCGAAGCCGATTCTTGGTATGCAAATTTTATTGATCAGGAAGTAAAAAAAATCCGCCCCGACGCACGTATTATTTTCTGTCCGCCATTCTACTGGGGCCCCGGTAGCGATCCATCCGCACGTTACGGTGAATCGCGTGAATTATATCTGCACACTATTGGCGAAAAGCTCTCCAAAGACATCGGTATTATATATACCGGGCATAACGTTTTTGCCGGAAAAATGGAAAAAGCGGATACCCAATGGATTACAGAACGCATTCGGCGCAAGCCTATCTTCTATGTGAATGATAAGGACAGCAGACATATGCGCTTGATGCATTATGCTACGGATCCGGTCGAGCTATGGTATCGGTTCTATAAAGGCGTATATGACGATACTCGTCTGTTAGATGTTTATGGTAATTCGGCATGGATGACGGTTCCAGCCGCCAGCGGCAGCGAATATCAATGGAATCCAAAAGCATATGACGCGGTTCATTCTCCACTCGATACGCTGGCAATGTTGATCGGTGCTGGGAATTGTAAGTTTGCCGAACGCATGAATAAAGTCGTATCTCAAACTGATTTCTGCGAACTGGAGATTACGCCGGGAGCGGTCGCAAGTCTGCCGAAGATAGAAAAAATGTTAAGCGAATTCGACCAGCTCTGGCAAGATGCGGTTCGGGATAAGGCCGACGACGCTTTGGCCGAATGGACTGTTTTCTACTATCTGCGCAAACGTTATGCAACTTATGTCAAAAATTTGCAAAAATTGAGTAAATCAGGTCATTATGCCAACCAAAACAAAAACAAATTTTTGCATGACGCAAGCAAAGAATGCGGTTGGAAAGACGGTGATGTTTTGCTTATCTCGCACGATTTTATCGGTGGTATTTCGCCGTCGCTTTATAAGTACATGCAGAAAGACCCGCGGGTTATGACCGGGGTTCGCGGCACCGGTACGCATAATTCAATGCAGACGACGTTTCGTTTGAAGACAATCAGCGGCAAAGCAGATGATGTGATGTATATCTGCGGACAGGATGATGATATGAACGGTGCCTGTTCGGTTGCCATAACCCTGAATGACCGGGAAATTTTCCGTGGCAAGAATCCGCTGAAAAAATTTATTTGGGATATATGGAAGTTGCAGCTTCCTAAGGGCATTCTCAAAGAAGGCGAAAATATACTAAGGATCGCAACTGTCAAGCAGGACGGAGATTCTAGTGGTGGATTTTCTAACGGCGGGCGGTTTTTCTTGATCAACTATGTGGTTATAAAGTGAAAGTCATGAAAAATATTTTTATTGTAATTTGTCTGTTCAGTTCGTTATTTGCTGCTGGGGAGTGTATCGAGTCACCATTTATGGTCTACGGTTTTGCTGCCGGTGATCTTAACGGAGACGGAAAAAGTGATATCGTAATTTGCGGCGGTAAAGCCGGAGCAGCGTTGTTTTACCAGCAAAGTTCCGGTGGCTTTGGCAAAGCCCCGGATCGGACTTTTCCTAAGGCGTATTTTAGTGCTGCAATTTTTGATTTAGACTGGGATGGAAAAAATGATTTGTTGCTTAGTGCTTGGCAGCATTATATTTACTTTTTTTATGCAAAAGATGATTTTTCTACCGCTAATGCGTACTATCATTGGGGAAATTCTAGTATGCCACTCAGAGTTTGTAGTAATCCGAATGGTACGATCGATATTTTTTGCGGCTCGGGAATACGCCGTCTGTCACAGCAGGGCAAGATTCAAAAGGGTTTCGTTATGCCGGATAATGGCGAGAAACGCAGCATGGAGCCTCCCTGCATCTGTGATGTGAACAAAGACTGGATGAATGACTATGTTTTTCGTACGCCCACGCATATTTGGGTTTACTATGGACCGTTGCCAGATCCATCAGGACTCAATGGGCACATAACCCCTACCAAGCTAATAAGCGTATTTAAGGGTCTCGTCCCCGATATAAGCGGAGGAATCGCCACTTTCGATGCTAATGGCGACAGTAATATGGATTTGCTGGCCGGAAAGGATCAAACCGGCAAAACTTTCGTATTATATCAAGATCGCTTTGATGGGTTTAAAAAAAGCCAATGGCAACAATGTTATCCATTTGGTTATCGCTATTTAACGGCTGACTTTGACGGGGATGGCATAGAAGAGCTTGCCGTTACTGATAGCAAATGCTGCCGTTTTATTCGTCCCGGGCAAAAAAAGGCATATTGCACGGTCCCACATAATGCCGGAAAATGTTATCAGGTTGTTGCAATCGAT
Organism: Lentisphaeria bacterium; assembly: GCA_041669565.1. Classification (GTDB taxonomy): domain Bacteria; phylum Verrucomicrobiota; class Lentisphaeria; order Oligosphaerales; family Oligosphaeraceae; genus JBAYAV01. Next base: position 9,209 of record JBAYAV010000012.1, on the reverse strand, counting down.
ATCAATGGCGATGGGGGCAGTGAACTTGCGGTTGTCGGACTTAAAAAGATCTGTATCATCAAATCGAAAAAATAACGGAACCTTTTAGAGGTTTTCTAAAAACAACTGAATGGAGATATTGTATCATATCCGTAAGAATTATTGGAATGGAACTACTAAATATTCTATAGAAAGGATGCTTAGCAGGATGTTGATATGTCGCTGAAAAACTTAAAGAGTATAAAAGAATCATTTCTTCTCCAGTTGATTTTGATGAATTCTGGGATAACGGTTTGGCGGAAATGCCTAAGTCGCTGAAAAAAGTGTTGGAGCTAAATGGTATACAGAAAGGCTGGGGGTAAACATAGTCTAAAGAATTGTTTCAATTTTTCTAGGTGTTGACAGGAAAAAGACAGGCCTATTTTATGGCAGTTCGCAGGCTGGCTGAATGGTGGAGTTGGTATTTTTTTATTACTGTGGTCGTCGTCGGTATTATTGTTGGCGTGGTTTCAACAATTTGGTTCATGTGGGGCGGCATTATTGATTTGAAGCGTCTTTTCAAAGATCTTGCTATTCGAGTGGATAATCCCTTGGATAATGGCTGGGTTGAAAGTCAAGTATCCCTGGCAGATAAAGCAAAACTAGAAAAAGACGCTGAAGAATAAATATAAAAAAAATTATGGATAGAACCAATGCTTGATTTTTTAGGGTGACTTCTTTAACAAAGACGGATCACTGTTTTTTTTGTGTGATCGTGTCGGAAAGAAGTGGAGTCATTTCTTCATGAGTTTAACTGTATGTTAAAAAAAATTGGCGATGATATGGGCGTAGACGTATTTGTAAAGAACTGGATAAAACGACCTGGAAAGTCAATGGAACGATTTCTTCTATAGGGGAAAAAGTCATTGATTTATAGAAATAATATTATTTGTCATTTTTGAAACTAGATAATTTTTTTTATAAATAAGATTGTCTTTTTCTGTCGACACAATGGCAAGCCATTTTAGATAATGTTTCAGAAAATCCGAAGTTTAGAATTTTTTTTAAAAAACAGAAAAAATGGTACGCGGGGCGGGACTCGAACCCGCACACCTTACGGCATAAGAACCTAAATCTTACGTGTCTGCCAATTTCACCACCCGCGCATAAAATAAGTTTGTTTTATTAATATTAGCTCTGCTGAATAAAACAGTTTTATAATATATATGCCTAAAAAAATTTATCAACTGATATAAAAAAAACACTCTATAAAAGATGCTGTTTTTAATGATTTTTTGAATGATCCGTCATGCGCTGTATGCGTTTCTTTGCGGAAAGATATAGAAAAAGGTTCTAACAATGCAAATGACATAACGAATATCAAACTTTATGGCCTTTAAAACTTAAACTTTTCTTTTCTCAAAAGAAGTGTCGAAAATCTGGTGTGTTTTTATGATGCCAAATTGGACTATACGATTGGCGCGCCGATGAGCAACAACAAAGAAGTACAACGATTGTTTGAACGCAATAAACAGAAATTGCGTTCATTTAACAGCATGGTTGTTTACAATAATGTAACATCGTATCATGTTTCTGACTTCAAGAACAGATGGCATGCATTATTTTTATATAGGAAGAAAGCATTTCGTATCTATAAAGATTATGCGGTGCCTGAATTTCATCTAGAGACGGACGACCTTCTTGGGCTCCGTCATTCTCGCCGAAAACAAGCTTATTGATGAACTTTATTAACTTCTTTTTCAAGCCAAATCCATTGGGCGTTTTTAGAAAAATCAGGCATCTCGTTGTGTTTTCTTCTCGTAAATTCTGATTTCGTTCATGTATGTTTCTCCACAAGGTACACAATGTTTTTGACAATAGTATGCCCAAATCGCGCCGAAGGGAAGCATTTTTGCTTCTTCTTGAAGCGCCAGACGTCGAGTGAAATCCCATTGAGTTTCATATTTTACAAGTTGAGTTCTGGGTTCCAAAAGAGAAACAAGCAGGGCTTTCTGCATATTGCGTGCTCCGATTACCCAAGCGGCAATGCGGTTAATGCTCGCGTCGAAATAATCAAGACCGATGTGAACTTTGTTCGCATAGTCATAATGTACGATTTCACGGGCGAGTTCCTGCAGTTGATCATTCATAACCAACACATGGTCACTGTCCCAATGTACGCCGCGGCTGACATGCAGTAATACTTCCGGCATAAAACTAAAAACAGCAGATAATTTATCTCCGACAGATTCAGTGGGATGAAAATGGCCAGTATCAAAACAAACCATTTTTTTACGTGTTTGCGCATAGAGAAGACAAAATTCATTGGACGTTATCGTACAGCTTTCTGTACCGATTCCGAAAAGTTTTGATTCCACGGCGTCGCGGATAAATTCGGTAGAAAGTTTTTCTGTGAAAATTTCGTCTAGAGATTCTACCATACGCTGACGAAAACTATAGCGATCAGCGGGAATATCTTTAAAGCCGTCCGGCATCCAGAAGTTACAGATTGATGGAGTTTTCAGCCGTTTTCCAAATGCGGCAGCTATATTCCGAATGCTCTTGCCATGTTCAATCCAGAACTGGCGAATCCCCGCATCGGGGTGTGATAGTGAAAACCCATGATCAAGTTTCGGATGTGAATAAAAAGCTGGCGCAATGTCCATTCCGAGTCCTTTCTCAGACGCCCAATCGAGCCAGCATTGAAAGTTTTCGATTGAGAAAGAATCTCGATCACTGCCGGGAATTATTTTATCTACTTGATGTCCCTGAAGTACTACTCGATGAGTCCCTGGAATCAATTTCAGCGCAAGATCAAGGTCGGCGCGCAATTCATCTGCGTTACGTGCACGACCAGGATAATTACCAGTTACTTGACACCCCCCGGTCAGCGCATGGGCGGTATTTTCAAATCCGATAACATCATCGCCTTGCCATGCATGGATTCCAAGCTTAAATTGATTAAGCCGATGCATCATTGCCTCTGCGTCAATACCATGTTCTGCGAAACTTTCACAAGCGAGTTTAAAGTTTTTTTCAACGGAGTTCATAATTTATCCTTGTTTTTGAGTTTTAAGAAAAATTGTATTCTGTATCCGTTCTGAACGGCGAAGCCGGCTGGTCGGCTTGATTATAAAGATTAGCGTAAGCAGGATTTTCACACCATCCGTAACGAACTACTTCAGGATGAGCTACGGCATCCGACCAGACTAGTAAAGTTTCAGGCGAGTCGGATTGTGATTTTGCTTCGTGAAATACTCCATTGGCTCCGGCAATGACCAAATGATTTACGCAATCTCCTTTGACAACCAAGGTACTTCCGTAAAGCTCAAAGTGAATACGAATTTTCCCTTCAGAAAGCTTTTCCATACAACGATAAACCGGGCCGGAAATGGGAAAATCGCCTTTTCCCTGTAATGCCAAAACCTGCATAGCCAATCTTTTTCCTACGATGCTTTTATTAGGAGGATGTAAATCATATGCAAGACCAGATTCAGCAAGAACAATCGGTGGAATTCCAAGAGACAAACCGACTTTTAACTGTGCATCCCGAATTTTTGCCCATGGGCTGTGTTCGGAATATAAACGAGGTGTTTGAAAACCCGGAAGCTGCACAATCAGGAAGGGTAAATCAGGTTGAGCAAAATGATTTTTCCAATCCTTAATCAAGAGTTTCAATAATTCTTCATAAGTATCGGTTCCATCAATGGAATTTGCCTCGCCCTGATAAAAGACTATGGCGGCTAGTTGACAATCAAGGAGTGGGGCAATCATGTTATCAAACATAATGTGATAAGAGTGCGGCTCTCCCGGGCCGATACGGCGGCAATGTTTTATTGCTTCTGTAGTTATTAATTGTTCAAGGTGATATTTCCAGTTACCAGTCAAAGAAATCCTTTGTTCGGGATCCTTTTCACAAGTGAGGTACATTTCATAGTCCGGGCCGATCAAGCCACCATCAGCACAGGTGGAAAAAAAAGAAAGTGCTCTAACCGCTATTTGATTTATTTCGTCATGAACTAATTCAGAAGCAATTGGATAGCAACGAAGATCGTTAGCATGTGTCATGTCAAGCCCTTCGCCGGTATGACCTGCTTCAACTCCGTTCCAATAAGTAATATCCTGTTTGTCGATTGCTCCGAGATGCAAACTTAAGTTTTGGTTTTTCCAAGCAGTCGGCAGCTCAATTGCCCGCCGAAACCAAAAGACGCCAGGAGAGTTACAGCCAGTCAGTGTCCAGCTTTCTGGAAGGATCATTTCAGCCCAGTTCTTATCGTCGAAATTCTTAGTGTGCCAGGCTTGATCAACTCCAAGGTTTGAAAATGGAGCAGGAAAAAGGTCTTCCAGCATTTTTTGTTCTAATTCTCCACGCTCTGAAGGGACCTGCCACAGGGAAGCAGGTATCTGAGAAAAATTTAATTCATAAGCTTCCGTTTCTTTTTGCGTTATGGGATTTGTCAACAATGATTCACGACTAATCCAGGCTTCAATATTTGTACCGCCATAACTGGCATCCAGCAAGCCAATTGCTATTTTGGGCAAATGGCTTCGCAGTTCGCGTGCAAAATGAAATCCTATTGCAAGAAAATTTTCTAGCGCATCACCTGATGCTATTTGCCAATGCTCTTCAAGAAAATGCCTGGAACAAGCCAGTGCCTGTTTCTTTACGGAAAATTGCCTGATTAAATTATCGGAATGTTTTTGACAAGTATTGCTTTTTTTGCCAAGAGTCAAAGCCATGTTGGATTGTCCGGAAAGAAGATATACATTTCCGATATAAATATCACAATAAGTTAATTGATAATTACCATCAATATCGCTTATTTGCAGAGATAATGGACCAGCTGGATCCATTGGTGGCAGAATAACGCGGAAATAGCCTTCGTCAGAACTTAATACTGTTGCTGTAATGTCACCCAATTTGAAGCGAATATGATGTTTTGGAGCCGCATTTCCGCTTATAACTATATTTTTATTATGTTGTAATACCGCGTGATTTCCAATACAACCTTCAATTTTTAACATTTTAGTCAATCCTTTTAACGATCTCTACTGTAATATGATGGACCCCAGCTGTCAACATTGAAGCCGGAATGCGTTTGCCTGAAAAATCTTGACCATCCAGTTTTATAATTGTTTTTGCTACCGAAGCTTCCAATGCGGAAGGATTATTAATTTCAATTTTTAGTTCAGCCTGTCGAAACAGTCGATTCATGCGAATTATCGGCCAGCTTGCCGGCAAAACCGGATCAATTATCAACGCGTCAAAATCCGGTCGTATTCCGCAGATATAATGAGTCATGCAACGCATAGCCCATGACACGGTGCCACTAGTCCAGCCTTTAAATGTTTCGCCGGCACGCAGATTATCCGGGCCCCGAAACATATTACTGAACGCGTATGGCTCCAAACGACTGACTTCCACCGGCAGCGCCGGATTAAAAGGAACAATACAGCTCAGGCTTTTTAGTGCGGATTCGCCGTCGCGTCTCATGCAGTCAGCAACAGCTTGGAATGCTGTTACATGGCAATAACAACTGCCGTTTTCTCCCCAGCCGGGAAGTATGGTGCTAATTCGTCCGTATTCCGGCAAAAATTCACGGAACGGAGGTGCGCAGACAACAAGACCGTTTGGGGTGCGGAGATGTGTGTCAACTGCTTGTGAAACAGCTCTAAGCCTGTCCGGTGCAAGTTGCGCCATGACTGCCCAGCTCTGCGGTTCGCTGAAGATATTACCGGACGGGCTGCTTTTGCTGCCAACCGGATTGCCTTCGTCAGAAAAACCGCGCAAATACCATTTGCCATCCCAGGCGCAGGTTTCAATAGTACAGCGCATTTCTGCTGCCAACTTATTGAAATGCAGTGCTTTATTATTATATTCGGCATGTTTGGCGATTGCCGCCGCGTCATCTAAGGCGACAACGAATGCCATTGCAAGCCAAACACTTTCGCCACGTCCTTTTTGCCCGATATTCAGTGAATCATTCCAGTCGCCAAAATAAAGTTTTGGTAAACCATGCTCTCCTAGATTTTTTTCGAACCATCCTAATGCTTGGCAGATGTGTTCCCATACGGTTCCTGAACCTTGATCATAATAACGTTGTTCTTTATTTAAAAAATCATAATCGGCAGTTTCCCGCAAGTATTCAGCTACCGCCATGGGCAGCCAAACCCCGCTGTCGCCATATGGATGTGTATCTATCGGACACCAGCCGCGCAATGCACTGCCGTCAGAATATTGGAACGCCAAGGTTGTCAAAATAGAATTAGCCGCTTTTTCAGGAGAGTAACCGACAATGGCAACGGCATCTTGCAAAGTATCTCGAAAACCAATCAGAAAAACCCGTGCATAATCTTTCAGAAGCATTAATTGCTGTTTTCCCCAGATGTTAAAAAAACGGCTCCAGTCCGGATCCGGTAACTGAAAATCCTGTCGTTTGAAATCTTTTATTCGATTTTTTGCCGTAGATAAAGCCTCTTTCATTCCATCAGACGAGGCGTTTCTTGCAAGTTTAACGGCATCATCCAGCGTAAAGCATGGAGCGTTCGCTGCATAAAAAGATTGCCGTTGTTGAGCATCATAAGTAATATCGTACTGACAGATTCCTGCCAGGTTTTCATTCATGGCGGCGTGATCACCAAGTTTACCATTAACTACAGAAAGTGGTGCATAAAATTCTCCATAGCAATTACCTAGAAATTCCTGGAGGCTGCATTCTGTGTAATCGGGAGTTTGTGAAACAGCAAAAAACGCATTGTTGCGAACTCCCGAACGCCCCTGCGCGTGATTTGCGGCATAAATTATTTTTTCATTATAACACTTTCCTTCGGCATAATTCTCCAGAGAGCCGTATGGAGTCCAACCGCCTAAGTCAAAAACAACTCCCGCAAAAATAGATATTTTTCTATCGCGATCTAACTTGTTGACAATATTGATTTGCCAAACCTCGACGGAATCTGAAGTTGTGCTTATTGTCCATTCGCACAGCCAGTCGAGATATTCACAACCGATTATGCTGTATCCCAGTCCGTGCCGACAATAATAACGTGCTTTTTTTTGCTTTATTTTTCCCCAGCCAATTGTCCAGAATTCACCACTTTCCTGATCTTTCAGATAAACAAAACGATTGTTAATAGCAATCGAACGATCACCAGCATCGTTTCGATACATATTACTCCCTTCACCGCGTTGGTCAACATTGACCAGCAAATGATCACTCCATGCATAATTTATCCAAGGGCGGGGAGTATCCATACGTGTGATAATAAACTCGCGACCATCGGAAGAAAATTTACCGTATTTTTCAAATCCATTGTTATTCATAGTTCTTACTTTTATTCTAGATGTAAAATAAATCAATCGGTTTAGGTATATATCAATTATAACTTATGTAAAAAAAATGTCAAGGCGTTGTTGTAAAAAAAGTAAATATTTTATGAGCAAGCAGAGGCTCGCTTTTCTGCTATGAACGACGATAATACAGGTAAATCTACAATTAAAGAAAGAAATTGGAGCTTGTTTACAGACCGAATACAAATTTTATAGCAAAAATATTTTTTTTGTTTTTGCTATTGACATTTTCACTTTCTTGTATTATAGTTGATGTATAGAACGAAATAGTGATATAAATCAATTTAATAATTAAGCGAAGATTTTTATGGTTCCTAAATATCAGAAAATAAAAGAAGAACTTGCTCAAACAATTATTAGCGGCACTTATTCTATTGGGGAGCAGCTTCCCACTTGTCGTGAGCTTGCGGCAAAATGGAATGTCAGCTATGTGACAGCAAGTAAAGCGATCAAGCAACTGGCAGAAGAAGATTATGTTGACCTTAATCACGGACAAGGAATTTTTGTTCGTTGGCGGGAGGATGGTGTATTCCCAACCGAACGTAAAATCCATATTTTTACGCCTAGCACATCGCATCCTAATATGCGGATATTTATTGATACGGCAGTTTGCGAGCTGGAAAAGTTGAATTGGGAAGTCGAACTGGTAACGACAGATTCACTTGAACAAGTTATCGAATTAGTGCGTGACCAGTCTTCCTATTCTTTGATGTTTGGATTCCAATTGACTCGTTATGAGGATATTAGTGCCTTATGTTCTGCGGGGCGTGAACGATTGGTGATGGTTGCAGAGCGCTATGAACGTTTTGGAATATCTAGTTCATGTGTAGATTCTTCTCAAGTAATCCGATTAGCGATGAAGCATTTGCTGACATTGGGACGATGTAAAGTAGCATTACTTTGCAGTAACTTACAACATGCTGACGAAACCGAATATGCCGCGGTTTGGCGGAATCTCTATGAAATCTCGAATCCGGATGCTCAGAATATAGAATCCCTGTTGTTTAATTTGAATCTTTCACAATTTGAAACGCCTAAAGATTCTCTAGTAAGGCTTTTGAAAGAAAAATATAATTCGGGAATTTTGCATGAAATTGACGCTATTATTTCGACGGATGATGAAAAAGCAGTAATTACCAGTAGCTTTTGTTACGACCATAAATTAAGTGTACCAGAAGATATCGCGTTAGTTGCGGTGAATGATTCCGGCTTGGCTGAAATTGTCCGTCCGCGTCTGACGACCATCGATACGGCGTTGCCGGTACAGATAAAAAATGCAATTCGTATTTTAGAGTCTAAAGTTTCTGGAAATTATGATGGCATTTCATTACGCTGTGTAGAACCACAGTTGATTCAGCGTGAAAGCACTTCATTATTAGTAAAATCGAAAGAAAATAAATAATTGTTAGAACTTAATTTATAATTAATTAGATCGGCAGATTACCAAAAGGAGGATTTTGTTTTATATAATATTGTTTTAATTTATTAGCATCAAAGCATCAAAGAACAAAGCATCAAAGAACAAAGCATCAAAGGAAAGAAAAAAATGAAAAAAAAGTACAGTTTTACGCTCATTGAACTTCTCGTTGTAATTGCTATCATAGCAATCCTCGCCGGAATGTTATTACCTGCACTCAATAAAGCCAGAGAAAAAGGATACACTATTTCCTGCATTAATAACTTGAAACAGATAGGACTGGCAATTGGTCAATATACCATTGACAACAATGATCATTGCCCCAATCCTTATGATGGTTCTGGATTTAACTGGTACATATCCTGGCTTACCCCAAGTTGCCCTTTATATCCTACCTTTGAAATTTTTTTAAAAATATTTCCCTTAGGAGCATCATCATCAATTCTGGCTGGCCACGCACGAAACATCAAAAAGTGTAGACCC
>JBAYAV010000011.1:0-21262 GCA_041669565.1 Lentisphaeria bacterium | reverse complement strand
CCTGACTATACATCATATTTCCCAGCGTTATTTCTTTCAAATTATTGATACAGTCTGCTTTTTTACCATCTTCTTTTGCGGAGCTTAGTGCTGGCAGCAGCATACTTGCCAGTATGGCTATAATTGCGATAACGACCAGGAGCTCGATTAGTGTAAAAATACGAAAGAACTGATTTTCTTTTTGGACTTTTGGAGGCCTGAATCGTGGGAAAAAGCGGGAAAAATAACAGGGGATGGTTGAAGAATAACATTGAGAGACCGTTATTTCTTCGAAATAATTTTCTATGATCATTCGAATTCCTTTGTGTTACGCGCACAGAGCGTTTATTTTATTTTTCTCAAATTGTGGGATCCGACTTATGCATAATAAAAGCATTCACGGTTGCGCGACAGTCTCTGATTTTCACAGAATTCACCACGAGAATTTTTGAGAGTCCTATAGTTTAATAGTCTTTTATCAAATTACAAGATAAACATATCTAAAATATTTTTATCAGGGTTGTTTTTATTTAAAATGAACGATATTCGTTTATTTTTTGCTGCACGAATTTTGCCTTTGGGATATGCGGTATTTTAATTTCGGTGCGAGCCGTAGCGGATGTTCCAACAATTAGTGTTGCACTCTCAAAGATTATGTCATAGAATTCGCGCTGAAGCGAGACCATGGTAATATCTCGTAATTGAACATTTATCTCATTGATAATAATAACGCCGGTATATAATTTTAACTCCTTGGTGGTAAGTACATATCGAAAGGAGTAATGATGCCAGATATTTTTTATTGTTATGCAAATACAGAAAATAATTAAGATGTTTACTATAATTTTATTCAAGTTAAAATAATGATTTATGCTAAAGGCAATAATTATAAGAAGGACAAAATCACAATCATACCACCAGGAAGGATGACCAGAATTCAGGACATGGTTGTTTTGGGGATTGCTTTGACTTTTGATTTTCGGAAACTCTTTTAAGGGATACAATCCGCTCACAGTATGTTTTATTTTGGGGTCGGACTCTGGGGAATCTTCGGCCAGTTTTAATTTTATCGGTGCTTTAGCGGTAAAGATCTTATCGCATTTTGGGCAAGAGACTTCTTGGCCGATCATTGATTCATCACATTGGAGAATCGTGCCGCAAGAAGGACATTTAATATTCATTTGTTTTCGAATCCTTTGTTAAATTGTTTTATGTATTTTAATAAAAGGTATATGATATTTTTAAGAAATCAATATTGAGTCTCTTTCTTTTTATTGTATGAAGTTTTTTTTGAATCTTTTTCAGAAAAGGATCATGTCCTTTTTCAAAAGTAAAAAAGCCTGTTATGCAAACAGGTTGCATAACAGGCTAAAAAATGGTAGTTCGGGCGGGGCTCGAACCCGCGACCTACGGCTTAGAAGGCCGTTGCTCTATCCAACTGAGCCACCGAACCAAGTATCTGAATTGGTAAACCTCATTACTATGATACAACCTTTCTTTTTTTCAAGATGGTATCTTTGAAAATCCATTTTTTTTATCATAATATTTTATCTTGATTTTTGTAAAAATTTTGTTTCTTTTATTCAACGGGCGTTTTTTAGATTTATGATTATAACGAGCATATTTTTTCGAATCTGTTCTTTTTTTTGGTTCTGTTGACTTGCAGAATAATTTTTTATTATGATATTTATAGAAACGCCTCATGAGCTATAAAAAAGGAATGAAAATGATGATATCAGGTTTTAAGCGCGTGCTTCTTAAAATTAGTGGAGAAGCACTCAAAGGTCCGGCTGGTTCGATTGATCCGGATGCTGTTATAGAAACAGCAAAACTGATTCTGGAAGCAACCGCAAGCGGAACGGAAGTTGCTGTTGTTATTGGCGCGGGAAACCTCTTTCGCGGATTATCTGGCTGTCGCAGCGGTATGGATCGCAGTTGTGCCGATAATATGGGTATGCTTGCTACTGCGATGAATGCACTTGCCATGCGTGACGCACTCGAATCATTGGGGCAAAAAGCAGAAATACAATCCGCTCTTGCCATTCATGGTGTTTTGCCTTCCTTTGATTATCGCACGGCGGACAAAATGCTTTCCGAAAAGACCATTGTTCTTTTTACAACAGGAACGGGGCATCCTTATTTCACAACAGACACCACGGCGGCTCTTCGGGCCTGTGAAATAAAAGCGGATGCTGTTCTAAAGGGCACAAAAGTGGATGGTATTTATAGTGCGGATCCGATGAAAGATCCGACTGCTACACGTTACGATGCTTTGACTTTCAGCACGGCTTTATCGGAACATTTGAAAATCATGGACTCGACCGCGTTTTCGCTCTGTCAGGATAACGATATAAAAATTGTTGTTTTTAAGTTTGGGCAAAAGGGCGTTCTTTCGGAGATCATGCAGAACAAATTTATTCATGCGACTATTGTTCAGAGTGTATCTGCGTGAATGGTGCCGTCTGATTTTTTATTTATGGAAAAATTTTATAATGTAATCATGCAATTTATTCTTTCATGCGTAAAAGAAGTATAAAGATACATGCCATAATTCTTTGCTTTTTTCGAATAAAAGGACTTTCCAAAACGGTATTGTGGGATTACGTTAAGAAGGAATTGAATTTTTAATAAGAATCGCTACCCGTTAACGGTAGCAGTAATTTGATATGAAAATAATTTTCATGTTGAAATGAAAAAATACTCCGAAACCGGAATACTTAAGAAGGAGAAACATTATGACAACGGACAGTTTAATCAAAGACAGCAAAGCTTTAATGATCAAAGCTATAGATACGATGGAGAAAAATTTTGCATCAGTGCGTACCGGCAAAGCCTCTCCGGCATTAGTGGAAGGCATTATGGTCGAATATTACGGAAGCCAGACGCGTTTAAAAGATATTGCCAGCATTACTTCGCCGGAGCCACGCTTGCTTGTTATTCAGCCGTGGGATCAAAAAGCAGTAAAGAGTATCGAAAAAGCGATTTTATCTTCGCAGCTCGGTATCAGCCCTGTTAGTGATGGCCGTGTTGTTCGTTTACCGATACCAGAATTGAGTGAAGAGCGTCGTAAAGATATGACAAAACTGGTTCGTAAGCGTGCTGAAGAAGCCCGGGTAGAAGTCCGCAACGCCCGTCGTGATGCCAATGAATTTATTAAGAAAGCTGAGAAAAAATCGGATATCACAATTGATGATAAAAAGCAACTGACCGATGAAATACAGAAACTGACCGATGACATGATTGCCAATGTAGATAGAGTTTTGGGTGAAAAAGAAACCGAACTTATGGCTGTGTAATGGAATCGAATAATATTGTTTCTCTTTTGCGTGAAAGAGCAGCACTGAATCCGCGGGATTATGCGGTTCTTTTCCCCGAAAAGACCGATTCCATGGGCAGAGTTGCTTATACGCATTTAACCTATGCGCAATTAGAAGACCTCAGCAATTATTATGCGTGGGGGCTACAAAAATTAAAAATCAGCGTCGGGGACAAGACCTTATTAATGATTAAGCCCTCGCTTGATTTTTATGCCTTGTTGTTTGCGCTTCTTAAGGTAGGTGCGGTACCGGTATTGATTGATCCCGGTATGGGCGGAAGGGGCTTTTTGAAGTGTGTAAAGCAGGTCTGTCCGAAGGTCTTTATTGGCATTCCCAAAGCGCATCTACTGCGGTTATTTTGTCGTTCGGCATTTTCTTCGGTCACCACGCTGGTCACGCTTGGCAAGCGCTGGTTTTGGGGTGGCAAAGCTCTTTATGAACTAGACGGCAAGCATGAAAAGTTTCCCATTTATGAGCCTGATTTAGAGGATTTAGCTGCGGTTTTGTTTACTTCGGGAAGCACGGGGCCTGCCAAAGGCGTGTGTTATACGCATCGTATTTTTAAAACGCAGGTTCAGTTAGTTCGTCGGATTTATGATATTAAGCCCGGTGAAATGGATTTAGCCTGTTTCCCACTTTTTTCTCTTTTCAGTATTATTTCGGGTGCCGCTGCTATTATTCCGGATATGGATCCTACCAAGCCGGGGTCTGTGGATCCGAAAAAGATTATTGAGCCGATATACAGTTTTCCGGTGACGTATTCTTTTGGTTCGCCGGCATTATGGGATCGTGTGTCGGAGTATTGTGTTAAGAATCATGTAAAACTTCCTGGTTTGACGCGTATTATTATGGCTGGCGCCCCAGTTGCGCCGTGTATTCATGAACGGCTGTTAAATCATATTTTAGATGAAGGTTCTGAGACTTATACGCCTTATGGTGCCACGGAGTCTTTGCCAGTTGCAAATTTTTCAGGGCATGAAGTGTTAGCCGGAACTTACAAAGAGTCTGCGTTAGGGCATGGCACGTGTGTTGGAAAGCCCATACAGGAAATTACTGCTGCGGTTATTGCTATAACCGATGCGCCCATTTCCAATTGGCGTGATGCAAAGCTGTTGGAGCAGGGGGAAATAGGGGAACTTTGTGTAAAAGGTGAATGTGTTACTCGGGAGTATTTCCATCGTCCGGATGCAACGGCTTTGGCGAAAATAAAAGACGGTGATTCTTTTTGGCATCGTATTGGCGATGTTGGGTATATTGATACCGAAGGCCGTTTTTGGTTTTGCGGGCGCAAAGCGCATCGTGTTGTGACTGAGAAAGGCACTTTATACAGTGTCCCCTGTGAAGCAATTTTTAACAAAATTGCTGGTGTGCGTCGTTCTGCGCTAGTTGGTTTAGGGGCGCGTCCGAAGCAGATACCGGCGATTGTTCTGGAGTTAGACGATACCAAAACGATCGATGCTGAAGTTGTTTTAGAAGCCGTTAAGGGCAATAAACTTGTAGCGGATATCAAGCGCGTTTTTTTCTATCCCGCATTTCCCGTTGATGTACGGCACAATGCGAAAATTAATCGTGAAAAATTAGCGGTTTGGGCAAATAATCAAGCTGGTAATTCAGTTTAACAATCTATGGAATAAAAAATAATGGATCAATTAAGTCAGTCTTTAGAGCTCTTAGCCAGTTATGCGCCTATATGGGGATATGTCTTTATTTTTGTTTTTATGATGATTGAGAGTTCTTTTATTCCGTTTCCAAGTGAGATTGTTTTGATACCGGCTGGTTTTTTGGCGTGTCGTGGTGAATTGACATGCCATATTCCCTGGATTGATTTTGGTTTGGTTTTTCTATTTGGTCTTTTGGGCTCTTTAGCTGGGGCATGTATTAATTATTTTTTATCCTTGTATTTAGGGCGTTCGGTATTGCATAAATACGGCAAGTATGTTTTTCTTTCCGAGAAGACACTCAATCGTTCCGAAGAAATATTTCGAAAATATGGTGAATTAGCCACCTTTGTGTGTCGTTTATTACCGGGGATTCGTCAATTAATTTCGATACCGGCGGGGTTATGTCATATGGAAATGAAGCGCTTTTTGTGGTTTACGGGAATTGGTGCTGGTGTTTGGAGTCTTTTTTTAATTATTATTGGCTGGTCGTTTGGACTCATGACTCAGGATATGACCTATACGGAGATGATTTATCGGGGAAAAGATATTATTCATCATAATTATGGAATATTGTTTTCTAGCTTATTTGTAATTATTGCTGTTTATTTTATTTTACAGCACTACGTTATGAAAGTCCGGAAACCAGGAGAGTCTTAAATATTTTTTGTTTTACGACAACGTAGAAGCGCATGGCTGTATGTTTCTTTGAATTTGAATCAAAAGAATTATTTTAAGGGCGCTTTTCTTCGTGTTTCAAGCATTCCCTTTTTGGGAAGCAGCGCGTAAAGATCAGTCATGCGTTATTTATTTATTAACGCGTGGATCAAATAGTTGGAGGCGATTCTGTTGTTTCCTACAGGCGCATCGATTTTATATATTCAGGGAAAGCTTCCGTTGGCAGACCGATCACATTATTTAGAGAGCCGGATATTGAGGCTATAATTTGATTGCCATGGGATTGAATTCCATAAGCGCCGGCTTTGTCAAGGGGGTTTACCAGCGCAAAATATTTTTTTATTATTTCTATGGTGAGTTTTTTAAAAGTCACTTCCGTTGTTATACAGCGGATCCAATCCGGATAATTTGGATGCAAAATACAAACGCCGGTAATCACCTGCTGTGTTTTTTCTGAAAAAGTTTGCAGCATTTGAATTGCATCAAGCCTGTTTTGCGGTTTGCCGTAGATTTTTTCATTCAGGGTGACCATCGTATCGGAGCCAATGATGATCGTATTCGGATTTTGGTTTTGGATCGTTTTTGCTTTAAGACTAGATAAGCGCAAAACCAAATCCGTCGGCTTTTCATCGAGAAGGGGCGTTTCGTTGATATTGGCTTCACAGCATGTAAATTGATAGCCAGCCTGTGTCAGAAGTTCTTTGCGACGCGGAGAGCGTGACGCTAAAAGGATAGGGAAAGAATTCAGCATTGTTATCTCAAATGTAATTTTATTTTTAACCGTCTTTTTAACGATTCGTCGTAGCAATTTGGGTAATAATTTTTTAGTGCTTCCAAAACTTCAGGCTGTTTCAGGGAATACATTGCCAATACTGCCGTTTTTTGAATTGCTGGATTTTCGTCTTCAAGACTCGCAATCAGGATATCAATCCAGCCTTCTGGACGAATGGATGGAAACGCTTGGAGTACGTGCATACGGACTGCCTGATCTTCATCAATACAGAGTTCTAAGAGGGCTTTCTGCTGCAAATTGCGCTGGGTGTTGGGGATGATTCTCAAACATTGCTGACGGATATCCGAATAGGGAGATTTTAGCAGCTGTGCGACCTCTGTTTCCGTTACGCGATAGTGTCGTCTGAGTAGCAGTGTTATGGCCTCCTGTCGTACCGAAGGGTCTTCATCCTGTAGCGCTTTGAAAAGCATTTCTTTGGTTACATTTTCGACGGGATACATTCCGAGGGTGCGAAGAGCTGCGGCGCGAAGAGCGCCTTGTTCATTTTGTCTCAATGAGTTTAGTATCGGCAGTGATTTTTCTTGATACAAGCGCAAAAACAAAACAAGTGAGACACGTTTTTCCAGGGAAATTTCTTTATCGGAGAAGATATTGTTCATGTCTTCTAAAAGCTCCGGTTCTCCCAAACGCAATAATGCTTGAATCACAACAAATCGGACATTGGGCGATGGGTCTTTGCGCAGTTTTAACAAATAGGGTTCGGCTTCTTTTCCCAGTTGGATAAGTTGACTTGCAGCCAATTGGCGGATTTCCGGATTTTTATGGGTAATAAGCGTTGCTAAAGTGGCAAGCTTTTCTTTTGGGGGAACATTGTTACGCTGGTAGACTTGCAGCGCTAAAATAACAACCTCATCCTGTTCCGCAGAAAAGAAAGGCATTAAATTCTTATTTTCTAAGAAATCGGGGAAATAAACAGAGCCCGCCAAGATATTTCGTCGAACAGAGTAATCTTTATCCTGCAGTGCTTGATTGGCATATTTTTTAAGAAGACTATGTAGTTTGTCTACCGGGATTTTTTTTGCAGAAGAGCGTTGTATAAAACGAAGATTAAATTGCTGCGTTGATAATTTTGTCAGCATTGAAGTCGCGATACGGCGAATATGTACATTGGGATCCACAAATAGCGGAACGATTGCCTGTTTTACATAAGCGGGCATAAAGGTTCCTTCTCCCAAAGAGACAAGAGCACTTAAACGAATTTGAGCATCCTTATCCTGTAAACAGGAAATTAGGGCTTCCTGTGCTTCAACAGAGTTGTATTTGCCTAAAACCAAGACGGCATTACGGCGTATCTCTATATTGGAATTTTGAAGTTCGCCCAAGCATTTTAGAATGGTATCATGAATCGAATGCCTCTCTATTTTTTGCGGCGCAATTTCTGCTGCTTTTCCGGGTTGGTCTGCAACCAGCGGAAAAACAAAAAAGAAGGCGATGCTAAAAAATAATTTTAGATGCATGATACAAAACTCTCTTAATTAAAATCAGGCGTCTGGAAAAATATTACCGGCGCCTGATTTTTTCTTTATTTACTAAAAAAACGCTTTGCTTTATTCAAAAAACTTTCTTGTTTGGGATTGGATGACGGGCCATTTTGTTTTGCAAACTCAGTCAAAAGTTTCTTTTGCTCAGTGGTTAAGTTAATGGGCACTTCAATTAGTATTTTTACATACTGATCTCCGCGGCGATGACCAGAGCGTAAGGAAGGCGCACCTTTGCCGCGCATCCGCAATCTTGTGCCGGATTGAATGCCAGCAGGAATTTTGAGTTCTTCTTTGCCGGTAATTGTAGGCACTTCAATAACGCCACCGAGAGCCGCGGTTGTAAATGCAATAGGAATTTCGCAATGCAAGTCTTCATTATCACGCTGAAAAATATCATGTGGCCGCACATATAATTCAACATAAAGATCACCATTGGGACCGCCTTTTTTGCCAGCATTGCCTTCATTACTTAGGCGAAGACGCGATCCAGTATCTACGCCAGCAGGTATGCGGACCTGTAATTTTTTACGGCTGTTCACAATGCCTTTTCCGCTGCAACTGGTACAAGGATGATCCAAGATGGTTCCTGTACCATGGCAATGCGGGCAGGGCTGACTCATATTAAAGAAGCCATGAGAGACATTGACCTGGCCTTGGCCATGGCAATAGGGACAAGTTTTGCGAGAGGAGCCCGGTTCTGCGCCAGTTCCATGGCATCGTGTGCAGCTTTCTTCTCTTGGAATATCAATATCGCGTGTTGTTCCGAACATTGCATCCTCAAAGTCGATTTGTAATTTATACAGCAGGTCTTCTCCGGCAGCAGGGCCGTTTCTGCGTTGGCTGCTACCACCGCCGAAAAAGCTGCTGAAGAAGTCTCCGCCGCCTCCTCCTCCGCCACCGCCGAAAACGGATGCGAAGATATCTTCTGCGGACATACCGCTACCGCCACCGCGGCCGCCTTGAGTATAAGCCTGATGGCCAAGTTGGTCATACTGATTTCGTTTATTTTCATTGCTCAGGGTTTCATAAGCAACATTAATTTGTTTGAACTTTTCTTCGGCTTCTTTATTTCCCTGGTTACGATCCGGGTGAAATTTCATTGCCAATTTGCGATATGCTTTTTTTATTTCACTGGCACTAGCATCTCTTGAGACGCCTAAGATTGTGTAGTAATCTTCTGATGATGACATCGATATTATCCTTTCGAAAACAACGTTCTATAAAAATAAGACAAATTTAGAGAAGGCTCATTCTTATTTTTTTTCCGTCTTTTCAGGGGTTTCTTTTGTTTGTTCTTTGGAATCTGCCTCTTTCTCTGCTTCGATCTCTGCTTCTTTTTTAGGAGTCCCAGATGAAACAACCACAGTGGCAGGGCGCAGTAGCTTATCCCCAATTTTAAATCCTGGTTTCCATTGGCGAATTATTTTGCCTTCTGCAACCTTTTCGCTTGGTTCTTGAGACACGGCGTCATGTATATTCGGGTCAAATTCTTTTCCTTCGGTATTGATTGTTTTTACGCCGAGGTTTTCGAATGTTTTTTTGAATTCGGTAAGAATCATACTCATTCCCTGTTTAATAACGGTAATATCGGGTGTCTTTTCACTGGCTTCAATGGCGAGCATGAAAAAATCATAAACCGTCAAAAATTCAGTAATCGTTTGTTCTTTTGTATTCGAACGAATTTCTGCAAATTCTCGATTCATGCGTTTGCGATAATTTTCAAAATCAGCCCGTGCACGCAGATACCGATCATTTGCCTGTGCAAGTAGTTCTTCGGTTGTGGGTTTTGGGGGCTCTTCTTTTTCTTCTGGTTTGGTCTCTTTTGAGTCTTTTGAGTCTTTAGTATCTTTTTCTATAATGGTGTCTTTAGTATCTTTTTCTATAATGGTGTCTTTAGTATCTTTTTCTAATTCTGTATCGGGATGCTGGTCTTCCATTTTTGCATTCTTTTTTGGTGTTTCACATTTCATCTATTATTCTCCTTATTGTCAATAAACCACCGAATGTATTGTTGATAGAATACACACGGCGGCTTTTATTTTTTCAATGTGCGCGGACTAAATTAATTACAGTTTTAAATTGTCTAATAAATCACCAAAACTGCCAAAGGTTTTTCCGGCTTTGTCTTTGACATCAAGTGGCTCATTACGTTCCTCAGCCATTTCTTTTTCTAGCATTTCAGGCAAAGTTAATGAAATACGATCGCCGTTAACTTCACGGATAACGACCTTGATTTTACTATGCAGAGGATATTTTTTATAAAGTTGGCGGGGGGACATTCTATCTTGGTCACCATCAATTTGACTGACATGCAGCAGTCCCGTCTGACCATTCGGAAGTTTTATAAAGAGGCCATAAATCTTTTGTTGTTCCACTTCGCCTTCCAGTGTTTGGCCGGCGACAGCGGAGGTAATGACTTGTTTTTCCTGTTCCGGGTTTAATTCGACCGGTTTTTCATTCTTTTTAGGTTCGCCAATACATAATGAAATACGGCGGCGTTCCTTTTCAACTGCCAAGACGGTGATATCGACTTCGTCTCCTTCTTTTACGACTTCGGACGGGTGGTTGATATGTTTATCTGTGCCAAGTTGAGAAATATGTGCGAGGCCCTCAATTCCGGGTTCGAGTTCGATAAAGCAGCCGAAATCGGCAATATTCGTCACGCGGCCTTTCATTTTGGTGCCTTCAGGATAGCGTGTTGGAATCGCATCCCATGGATCTTCCTCGGCTTGTTTAATGCTTAAGGCAATGCGGTCACGTTTGTCGCCTTCGCCCCATTCCACGGAAAGGACTTTTACGGGTACTATTTGACCTTCTTTTAGATATTCGTTAACATCAATCCCGCGATTCCAGCTAATTTCGCTGATATGAACCATTCCTTCCACGCCGCCGATATTTACGAAAGCGCCGAATGGCATTATTTTAGTAACGGTTCCTTCCAGTTCATCGCCTTCCTGAAGGGTCTCTTTTAATTTTTCACGATCTTTCTCCATTTCGGCATCCAAAATGGGCCGACGGCTTAAGACTACATTGTGTTCTTCTTCGGAATATTCGGTAACGCGGAAGAGAAATTTTTTGCCGATGTATTCTGCGGGGTCTTTTTTTACGCCACGGACGTCGATACCGGAGAAGGGACAAAAAGCTTCTGTTGTGCCGACTTGAATGGTATATCCGCCTTTGCGTTCATTTAGTACTTTGCCTTCCAGCGGCATTTTTGCAGTATAAGCATCGCTGATTGAAGAATCGACTTGATCGCCGCTCATTTTCATTTGCAGTTTAATACCCTCGTTGCTCCAGCCCATGCAGTATGCTTCGACTTTATCGCCGACTTTTACATCAAAGCCGCCTTTGCCATCGGCAAAATCGAGTATATCAATAATGCCATCTGTGCGTGCTCCGAGGTCCACAAATACGGTGCTTTTTCCCACCATGATGACGTTTCCAGATACTTTTTCACCTGTACGAATCGTGGTTTTTAGATTTTTATGCGCTTCGAATAAAGCTCCGAAATCACTGCTGCCATTTTGTTCTTCCATGATCATTCAACCTTACGTTTTTTTGTAATAAGCATTCTAAAAAAATATTTATATTAAAAATTGGGCTCAGCCCAAACCGCAAAACTTTTTTTTGTATCTGGAATAATGATACCTTGTTTCAATGCTGCTGGTCGAAACCAAGCACTGCCGGTTTTTGCTTTTACTGCCGGTTGGTTCGGTAATTGAAGGGTGAAAGACCCCTCTAGTATTAACAAGATTCCAGGAAAAGCAGGCTCGTTTTCTTTTTCTCTTTGGCTCAAGTCAAAACTGGACTGCGTTATTGTTGTAACACGATATTCTGCAATGGGGGGCAAATACAAATGATTGCTCGAATTTGTAGGATGGATACCCGAACTTTTTTGTAGGACACCCTGAGAATTGAAATCCACCGTTTTTAGTAAATTTTTAACATCGATTTTTTTCGGGGTTAATCCGGCGCGAATTACATTATCAGAGTTTGCCATGCATTCAATGCCTGTTCCTTTTATATAAGCATGGGGTTGATTTGCTTTAATAAACAGGGATTCTCCTGGTTCTAAAGTGATATACTGGAGTAAAAAAGCAAAAAGGGTGCCGCGGTCTTTTGGGTAAAAGGGAAGCAAATATTGAAACAATTGATCGGCTTTGCTGATCATGGGATCGGCGGTGATTCCGGTTAAAATGCTGTTAATTTCTTCTTGTGTTAATTGAAATAACGCTTCACAAAGCGATTGCAGAGTTTGGGGATTTGAGACTTTTTCGAGCCAGCACGAACAAGCCGGATGGCGCTTTAGGTCTTTGAGAATTTCAGAAAATTCACGAAAACCAGCCATGGCTTTAAATGTAGTTAAAGCAATGATTGTCTCTGGTTTATGATTTGAATCTGGATAATTTTCTGGGTCTTCAGTATGCAATAACGCGGCCGTTTTTAAGTCTGGATGACACTGAATGGAAAGCGGCTTTTCACAACTGAGAATTTTAAGAAGAAACGGCAGCGTTTGAGTTTTCTGCGTATTCTTTTTTCCGCCCAGAATTTCAAGGGGATTTTGATCGATAAATTCTTGCAGTGTCTTTTTTTTGCCATCCGGTAGTATGATTTCAGAACAAAGTTTTGGGTGTGTCCCCAGCCATAATTCAGCCCATGGCTCGTTAAGATCCGGCTGATGCAGCAAACGCGCAATATAGGGCAACTTATGAGGATGAGCAAGACTGCCCCATGCATAATGCTGTACACCGCCTAATAACGGAAAAAATTGCTGTAAAGATATCATAAAAAATCCATAAAAACAAATAAAGTTACACGTAAAACTTATAATATAGTATCTTAATTATAGCTTGTTTCTTAAATGAAAAAATAATATCTAAAATTTCATATTAAAAAGACTTGTTGGAAAAGAGTTGAATATTTCAAGCGTTTTTTTGGGGCTGAAAAATGTAAATTCAGGCAAAAAATAAAAAAAATGCCTCGTACTTATTGTAATTTGGAGAAATAATGAAGAAATGGCGTGTCCATTATCGTGTAATCGGTCTTTTTAGTGTGCTGATTTTAGGGCTACTGCTGGGAAAACAATTTCCGCCAGTCTATTTCAAGCTGTTTGTCGCTGTAAATGCATTGTCGTTTATTTTCTATTCTTGCGATAAATATTATGCGTGTCATCATAAACAACGCATATCTGAAAGGACCTTGCTAACCCTATCCTTTCCTTGTGCTTCTTTTGGGGCTCTGATGGCTATGTTCCTCTTTAACCATAAAATAAAAAAAGGACGTTTTATGTTTTTGTTCTGGTGCGTGGTACTACTGCAAATAATTATTTCGTTTTCCTGGGTGTGGTATAAAAATCAAACAATGTAATTCCTATAAAAGGCATCGTCACGCATTCCTTTTATAGGATATTTACCGCCTTCAACAAGGCTTAAAAATATTTTTGTTTCCTCTAAAATTCAAACATCGGACTCTTTTTTTTCACTAAAATATCAGGCTCGTATTATATTATGAGGATTCTTTTGCTTTTTATAGCACAAAGCGAAAATTATTCTTTTTATAAAAACACAAGGATTTCACTGTGATACAAGAAACGACTCTTTTAAAAAATATCCATCCTCTTATTTTAGATGCCTATAAAATTCTATCCGGTCAGGAGCTTTCGCGTCCTGAAATTCTGGCTCTTGCTGCTGAAATTCAGGGTGAAGATCTCATGGATCTGCTGTCTTTGGCTCATAAAGTAAAAAACAAATACTCTACGGAATCCATACCATGTTCTATTATTAATGCAAAATCCGGCCTCTGTTCCGAGAATTGTCGCTATTGTGCCCAAAGTGCGGCTCATCATTGCGACATAAAAAAATATGACTTGTTATCTGCAGAAGACGTTTTGGCCGATGCTCGCAAAGTATATGCGACGGGTGTGCGTCGTTACGGCTATGTAACTAGTGGTTTTGGCTATTTGAAAAACACGCATGAATTTACTCAAATTTTAGAAACGCTGGATTTATTACATCGGGAGATGCCCGATTTGCAGATCTGTGCCGCACTGGGAATTTTGAGTCGTGAGACTGCCGCGTTATTAGCGGAGCATCATCTTTATCGTTACAACATGAATTTACAGACCAATCCAGCGCGTTATGCTGAGTTAGTTGCTACCACGCATACGATTGAAGACAAGATTCAGACGATAAAATATGTGCAGGAATTTGGGATCACGAATTGTACTGGCGGGATTATTGGTCTTGGTGAAAATTGGGAAGACCGCATTGATATGGCATTTGCTGTTAAAAAATTAGGCGTGGAAGGGATGACCGTGAATGTATTACTGCCGATTCCGGGCACGAAACTAGAAAATCAGCCCACGATGCATCCTTTTGAGGTCGCGAAAGCATTTGCGTTATTTCGTTTAATTTATCCAAGAGTCATGATTAAATTTGCGGCAGGACGTGAAACATTAATGAAAGATTTTCAGGGGCTGCTTATGCTTGCTGGGGCCAGCAGCCTAATGACGGGCGGATATCTAACGACACGTGGCCGTACTGTAGCAGAAGATGATCTTTTACGGGAACAATTAACAGCATTTGGAGAACATTAATATGGGACAGGTTTATTTTATTAGCGGCATTGATACCGATGTTGGTAAAACAATTGCAACTGGAATGCTAGCGCGCTATTTGTTGCAGCAGAAAAAACGCGTGATTACGGTAAAGATGGTTCAGACTGGCAATGTGGGGTTTTCGGAAGATTTGGATTTGCATCGTAAAATAATGGGTGGAATTTCTTTTCCGGAAGATAAAGAAGGATGGACGGCGCCCCAAATTTTTAGTTTTCCGGCATCGCCTCATTTTGCGGCAAAGCTAGATCATCGGGAGGTTGAACCCGATAAGATTATTCATGCTGTCAAGCTTTTATCGGAGCGTTATGACATTGTATTGGTTGAAGGTGCTGGGGGGCTCATGGTTCCGCTGACCGAAGATTATCTAACTATTGATTTTGCTGCCGCGCAAAAGTGGCCTATGTTTTTAGTGACATCCGGGAAACTTGGCAGTTTAAATCATACCATTCTTTCGATTGAAGCGGCGACAAACCGCAAGATGAAAATTGTGGGCACAATCTATAATTATTGTCCTACTGCGGATCCTCAGATTGATGCCGATACCGAACGTATGACCGTTCGGTGTTTACAAAAATATGGGCAGTCGCCAGCATTGGTGCGCATTCCAAAAGTATCGCTGGAAAAGCTGTCCGATATTGATTTTTCAGTCTTTTTTTAGAATAAAACAGGGCTGCAAAGAAAGTACTGTTTCGTGAAATACTCTGCATAAAAATAGTTTTTCTCTTTTTTATAATTTTTAGAATAACGGCAATATTATCTAGCGATCCAGCATCAACAATTAAAATTGATTTTTAACAGCCTGTAAAAAAAGAGGACGGGAGTTTTTTTAGTCCTCAAAGGAGAATAACATATTATGAGTCTCAATTTTTCTGAAGCAAAAGCCATCGATCGCAATTATATTTGGCATCCCTATGCATCGGTAACGGCTCCTCCGCCGGTTCAATTTGCGGTATCCGCTTTGGGCAATAAGATTACGCTTGATGATGGCAATATTTTAATTGATGCGGTTTCCAGCTGGTGGTGCATGGCTCATGGCCATCGGCATCCCGCTCTTATGGAAGCGCTCCGCAAGCAAGCCGAAAAAATAGACAATGTCATGTTTGCTGGTTTTACGCATGCCCCCGCGGCAGAACTAACGAAGCGCCTGTTGGAAATTGTACCGGATAAAATTGAGCGTTTCTTTTACGCGGACTCCGGCTCCGTTGCCGTAGAATGCGCCACAAAAATGGCCATTCAGTATCACAGTGCGCTCGGACATCCTGAACGTTGCAAACTGATTGCTCTTCGTGGTGGCTATGTTGGTGATACGATTGGTACCATGGGACTTAGTGATCCTGACGGCATGCATCTGCTGTTTCAGGGCGTAATGCCAAAACACTTTTTTGCGCCGCGTCCCAATAGCCGTTTCGATGGCACTTGGGATGAAACGGATTTTGAAGGGTTGGAAGCCTGCTATGAAAAACATAAAAAAGAAGTGGCCGCAATTATTGTGGAGCCTATTTTTCAGGGTGGCAACGGCATGTGGTTTTACCATCCGGAATACCTTCGCAAATTACGGTCGTTTTGTACCAAAAATCATATTTTAATGATCTGTGATGAAATAGCATCTGGTTTTGGGCATACCGGCAAGATCTTTGCTTGTGAGCATGCCGATATTTCACCGGATATCATGACGATGGGAAAAGTCTTAACTGGCGGTGTTCTTCCCATGTCTATTGCGGCATCAACCGCTGAAGTTGCGGATGTTATTTGTTCTGGAAAAGCGGGCGCTTTTATGCACGGACCTACTTATATGGCCAATCCTCTCGCTTGCGCGGTTGCTTGTGCGTCGGTGAAACTAATTCAGGATCCGCAATGTCTTGTCAATATCCATCGGATTGAATCTGAATTAAAAGTCCATTTGGAAAAATATCGGCATCATGAAAATGTAAAAGATGTTCGGTGTCTTGGAACCATTGGTGTTTTAGAGTTAAAGAAGGAACCGTCTCGTGAAGTCATTCAGAAGATCGTGTTGGAAACTGGCGTTTGGCTGCGGCCGTTCAGCGGGCATTTATATACAATGCCGCCGTATATTACCACCTCATCAGAAATAAAACAGATTACGGAAGCGATGGGCAGTATTGCGGATGCCGGTTTACGTTGATAGGGGAGAGAGACGATGGATAAGGATCAAATTTTCAGTATAAAAATGCGTGCTTCTCGCACTGAAAGGGGTGTATCTCAGCATATATCCGGTGCAGAAAAACTCATTCACGAGGATCAGTTATCGGAGTTTTCGACAGCATTGCTGCAGCGCGCCTTGCAGCATGAGAAAAACAAGCCTGATTTTATTCAGCTAAAAATGGAACTTCAAGCATCGGGAAAGATCGAATGTCTTGATGCTATAAAAACAACAACGATATCGGTGGACTCTGCACAGGAGGGTCTCCAAAAAATGCGTCAGTTAATGGAACGCACTTTTCAGACCCAAAATACGGATGCTATTTTGGCGATGCTTCCCAAAACCTATTCGATGCGTGGTGCGATGTTGTTGAACATTGACACTCTAGAACGCCTGGAGCCTCATTTTGATCGCGGTATTCGAGCAACCTATATGGATGATGCCAATACCATGGTAACCGGCATTATATCCTGCAAAAATCATTATAATGAAGCGATTGTTTTAGCCACGAAGGTTGTCAATGCACCGCATATTCTTGGTGAAATTTGTATTTCGGATGATCCCAATTATATAACAGGGTATATTTCTTCCAAAAAAATGGGCTATGTTCGAATTACAAAACTAAAAGAAATGGGGGATAAAAATGGTGGTCGTATTTTTTTGTTTCGCGGAACAAACGCCGAGGCGAAGCAGACGATTGATTATCTGGAAAAACAATGTGTTCTTGTTAAGGGCGTAAAGCCGCTGCATTATACTGCAAAAAAAGGGATGCAAAAAAATAAATATGCTAGTCTGACTCAGGAATTAGAGTGCTTAAAAAAGAAAAAACTGTTTCGGGAAGAGCGTGTTTTAGAATCCGAGCAGGGGGCCTTCGTTTCATACAAGGATGAAAAATATTTAATGCTGTCTTCCAATTCATATTTGGGGCTCAGTTGCCATCCGGATATGAAAAACGCAATGCAATTGGCCTGTCAAAAATTTGGAACCGGTTCTGGGGGATCGCGGCTGACGACTGGAACTACTATTTGGCACAAGTGCTTGGAAAAATCTTTAGCGCTCTTTAAGCATTGCGAGGATGCCGTTGTTTATAATACTGGTTATATGGCAAATGTGGGCTGTATATCCGCGCTAACAACCCCCGAAGATTTTATTTTTAGTGATGAATTGAATCATGCCAGTATTGTTGACGGATGTCGCTTAAGCAAAGCACGCACGATTATTTATAAGCATCGCGATATGCAAGATTTGAAAGCTAAAATAGACCACTATCAACCAGAACGAGGCCTTGTTATTAGTGATGCTGTGTTCAGTATGGATGGTGATATTGCGCCGTTGCCGGAATTATTGGATTTAGCAGACGATGCGGGGTTGTTTTTGATGATTGATGAAGCGCATGCAACTGGCGTTATTGGTGAGCGTGGTCATGGCATTGTAGAATATTTTCATGAAACGCGTCGGCCGGATATTTTGCTTGGTACGTTAAGCAAGGCGCTTGGCTGTGAGGGCGGGTTTATCTGCGGGAGTAAAATTTTAATAGATTACTTGCGTAACAAATCCCGCAGTTATATTTTTTCCACTTCTTTGCCGACGCCTGTTATGGCTGCGGCCTGTTGCGCGCTGGATCTTTTGAACAAACATCCGGAAATGATTCAGAAACTACAAAATAATGTAACATTTTTCTGTGCGGAACTGCGCAGACATGGAATTGAAACACATTCAGATAGTGCAATTGTGCCCATTATTATTGGAGATGAAGGCAAAGCAATGCGCATTATGAAACAACTATGGCGTGAAAAAATTTTCTTATCCGCGATTCGTTATCCGAGTGTAAAGAAGGGCTCTGCTCGTTTACGGGCTACTCTTATGAGTACGCATACGTACGATGAATTGAAATTTGCCGCCGAAAAAATTGCTTATTGCATTAAAAAGGACGAATGCTGATCTTTTTAAGGCTTGGCAAGCACGTAGAAAAATCCAGCCGCGTTTCTTTTATTTCATAACACGCGGCTGGGGTTATTGTTTTAGAAGACTTGCTGCTATTTGTTTTTTTTGCGGATTGATTTTTCTTTCATGGGGCCCTTTGCATTCAGTATTTTTTTCTCCAACTGAATATTTTTTTCCCTCTTTATCTTGACTTCTTGTGAAAGTGAATGCAGTACAGGGCCTTCTTCTTGAACAATGCCTTTAAATTCAAATTCATAAATATTAACAACACAGTATTTTGCTTCCTGTTTTTTAGGTTCAATACGCGTTAAGCTGTAGCGACGTCCATGAGAATCGAATTCATGGGCGTCTTTGCTTGCCGCTTCCAAAAGGTATTGCAGAAAACGATCGCCGGCATCTCCAAGAAGGTAATCGCGTGCAAGCGCATTGGCGATCAGTAATTCACTCCCTGATGTCAATACAACAATAGGCTTCTCCGGAATTTCAATTAACTGCATCGTTGTTTTTTGCAGCATATTAACTTTTAAATAATGAGAATCCTGCATTCGTTGCAAATAACGAAACATCTGATTGCAAAGTTCTCCAATTTCATTCAAAATAGGAGATGCTTGTTGCGGAATTGTCTTAAAAGCAATATCTTCTTGCATAGACTTTTTAAGCGCGTCTCGAATTTGTGCCAATGGTTTTGCTAAATAGGACTCCACTTGGTAAAAAGCCCGAATCGCTAAAATAAAATCACAAATGGCTAAAAACACAATGAACCAAACCGTATGCTTCAAAGATAAATAAATTGCAGCAAAAATGTGATTGATTTTATTTGATTCTTTTATAAATTCGGATTGTGCCCTATTGATCAACGCTTCCTTCTTATCGGTTAACGCTTCCTCTTTATCGGTGGTTAACGCTTCTTCCGTAATGGTGATTAACGTTTCCTCTTTATCGGTTTGTTTTTTTTGTTTTAATTCTCGGTAGTCGTAAATAATTTTGCATGTTTGCAGATTATTATTTTGAATAAGTCCTTGTAGTGTTGTTAGTTGGTAATTTAATTGCAAACTTGTATAGATTGTAATTAAACAGCTTGCCAAAAAAAGCAAAAACAAGGTGGCTATTAAGATTGTAAGAGAATGTTTGTGCTGCATCATTATTCTTTAGGATTAATTTTTGATAAAAAAGGCATCGTAATTTCTTATAAAAAACACGAATATGAAAAAGTAATTATGTTTAATATACTCTAAGGCTGTTTAACAACAAATTTTTTTATTATTAGTGTTATATTAAATAAGATTACAGCTTCCCTTTTTTCAGGGAAATCTTTAAAAAAAGCAACTGTTTTTTTTCTTTCTTTATTTTAACATTTTTTCAAAAATGCGGTTTTTTTTTAAGGCAAAACGATTTTGGGATTTCAAAAAACAAAATGGGCAAAGAACAAAAATATAACTTAGATCATTTAGCGGAATTTGTTGCGGAGGATTGGAAAGAGGCCGCAATTTATTGGCGGAAGCACATTGTTCCGGTACAGCTATTGCGTGATTTAGCAAAAAATCATTCAAAAGAAGACGCAGTGCGGTTTTTTTTAGCTTCGCAGCCGAATACTCCCAGTCGCATTGCTGTAAATCTTTTTAAAACGAATCGTCCTGAAATTTTAACTTTATTAGCGGAGCATCCTGGTCTCCCGGCATCTCTTTTGTT
Organism: Lentisphaeria bacterium; assembly: GCA_041669565.1. Lineage (GTDB taxonomy): Bacteria > Verrucomicrobiota > Lentisphaeria > Oligosphaerales > Oligosphaeraceae > JBAYAV01. The sequence continues at coordinate 946 of JBAYAV010000011.1, read as the reverse complement.
GAATGCGGCCCGACATGAAAATACGGATGTGCGACTTGCCGTTGCCGGGAGCAGCTGTATCAGCACGCCGGTTGCCCTTGTTTTATGTAAAGATCCTAATGTTGAAGTACGCACAAAATTAGCCGGCAATCCCATGATTTCTCCGCGCATACAAGTAGCGCTCAGTAAAGATCCCGTTTCATGGATACGCGCAAAGCTTGCTGAAAATCCAAAATTAGACGAAGAGATACAAATTGTTTTAAGTGATGATTTTGATTTAATTGTTCATTTAGCAATGCTGCGAGCACCAAAGCTTTCTTTGCAATGTCAGAATATTTGGGGAAAACGTGGCAGCAGAGCCGCTCAGATGATTTTGAGTAACCGCAAAAAAATAGATCCGACGCTTCTTGAAACATTATCGGAGAGTTCCTATATTGAGGTTCGTCTTAATTTGTTAAAACGTCAGAATTTGCCGGAAGATTTTCTAAAAAAAATGGCAAGCATGCCGGAAGTAGAGCTTCGCAAAGAAATTGCGAAGCGCAATAAATTGCCGTTGTCAATTCAGCGTATTTTAGCGCATGATTCGGAAGTCTCTGTTCGTGCGGCGTTGGCAGAGAATGCTGCCTTAGATGATGGAATTGGCAGAATGCTGGCAGAGGGCCTGAACAATACCACGTGGAGTGCCTTAGTATTGAATCGCGGAAATCTTCCTGTTACCTGGCGGTATTTGATTCATCACGGCACGCCGGAATTGCATAAACGGCTGCTCATTCAAGCGAAATTGAGCGCTTCGGAGTTATCGATGCTGATAGAGCATTGTTCCGAAGAGGTTTTATATCATCTCGTTTTTCATAAAACGCGTTTAAAAGGCATTTCGGATGCTGCTATAGAGCGTTTGTCTCAAGCGTCCTCACTTAGCGTTCGAAAAATGGCTGCACGCTGGAAAAAAACGTCTTAATAATAGATT
>JBAYAV010000010.1:0-21295 GCA_041669565.1 Lentisphaeria bacterium | reverse complement strand
TCTATCGAGTAAATAACCTTTTTTTGTTTTTTGATGGGCAAGATTATGTTTGCAAATCTTCCTTTTCGTTAAAGAGATTTTTTAAAAAGGGAACGGAAAAAGACAGGAATGCGGGCCTGGAGTGCTAATTGGCCGATGCGTGAAAATTTTTTTTACAACGGAAAACGCCTTCGGCTTCGCCTCGGCGAATGATAAATGCTGAATGATAAATGCTGAGTTAAGAATTAATTCAACTCATCATTCAGCATTCATAACTCATAACTCGCCGCAGGCGTAAGGGTGTCCATTTATAGAACACCTGATTCATTCATTGTGATGGATTCTATTCATACTGTATAAAGAAAATTATTTTTTTTGTTTTTTGATGGATATGACTATTGTTGCTAATTTTATTTTTCGTTATATTACTTTTCTTAAAAAAGAAATAGAAAAATAGGGAAAAAAATATAGAAAACGTGTTTTTGGAAAATTAGCATGTAAGGGCGGAATATTTTTCGCCCCTATGTCAAACCAACCCTTAAATTCAGCGTTTCTCTGTGGTTGAACTTAAAGATGCGCGCTTTGAATTTTATTCTGTGATGATATCGCCGGCTTTGCCTAATTGAGTGTCACAATGGACATGCTCGATCAGGTACTGGGCAGCAGAATCACCAGTGCAGTGAAATAAAAACAGTCTCTGGAGATTTAACGTGTTTAAATAATCAGCGGTTTGCTTTAAGCGGGACTCTGGTGCACGCCGCAGATGTAGACCGCCTAAAATGGTGTGAATCTTGATTTCTGGATGTGTCTTTTTGCAAAATTCAACGGTGTTGATAATGCCGGCATGACAGCAACCTGAAATCAATACTCCATTTGAAAGTAATAATGTCTGTTCTTCATCGATGGTGTGAACGATTGCGCAGGCTTTGTCTTTATAGAAATCACCGCCAGTCGGTTCGCCGGATTGTCGTGGAATGGGTCCTGTTAAAAAGAATTCGGGCTCGATTTGCGTAAATTTATCAATGATCTGAGACGGTATTTTTCTTAGTGCTTCCTGATCTGCTTTCGGCATGGATATATCGTGGACATAGCCATCGGCATGATTGCTGAAGCAAGGATCGGTAAGTCCTTTGGGGATGTAGGCTTTGATGTTCGGGAGGGTATATTTCAACATCAAATTGGCAAGTCCGCCGGTGTGATCATTGTGGCCATGACTGAATATTAAATGGGTAAATGTTGTTGGATTAATTTTTAATGCTTCTAAATTTGGAAGCAATGCATTGCCGGCACCGGTGTCAAATAAAATAGTGTGGTGGTTGATTTGGATCAATAACGAAAAGCCATGCTCGGTTAGAAGACCAGGCATGACATGATTGTCGACAAGGACGATGATTTTGTACATCAAAAAAACTTTCTTGTTGCTGTTTATTGTTGGATAAGTTTAAGGTTATAGCAAATCTTTTTTCCAGTGAAGATGGTCACATCGGAAGCTTCTGGTTGTGGGTAAAAAGGTGATAACAGACTCCAGCCAGAATGATAAAGATTGTCAATTAATTGCTGCAGATCTTGATCGGATAAGATTAAACTTGTTGTCAATATGCCATTGGAATGTTTCCATGTGAGTTTTTCACCTTTTACAAGCGAGTCTAAGTATTTTTGTGCTCCGGGAATTTTTTCCATGGACCAAATATGAGTAACTTGGCTTGCGGGAAGATATTTTCGGATGGTATTTTGTTCAATGGATGAGGCTGATTCTGTGGAAACATTTTGCATTGGGCCAGTATTAATGCTGGGAGTATTTCTTGTTCCGATAGCGGTCTGTTCGGATTTGTTTGAGGAATAGGCTTGTGTTGGGGATGATGATGCCATGGTTTGGTTCATCATCTCATTGGGGGAAGCAGTTTGTTTTTTTGTAAAATATGCCGTAATCATGGCTGTCGCAACAATAGCTGCAGCAAAGCGTATCCAAGGAAAATGGCGGAATCTTTGCGGCGCTACGCCATGATTATTGCGCGTGGTTTTTATCAGAATTTTATCCACAAGGTCTTCTGGCGGTTGAGAAATTCCAGCAATGAGTTGCTGAATTTGTATGTAAGCTTCGACCTTCTGCCGACAGACGGAACACATTTTTATATGTTCGGCAATTTCGGTGCTGCTGGGATTATCAACGAATTCGCTGAGCGTTTCGCTGTCTGGGCAGGAAAAGGATTTTGATGTTGTTGATTTTTTTTCTTCCATAATAAAACACCTTGAAAATTCAGCAGAACTGGATCTTTAATTATTTTGCATCCATTGTCCGAGAACTTTTCGCAGTTCTTCGCGAGCTCTAGCAATACGTGATTTGACGGTTCCTATTTTACAGTTAAGCAATTTTGCAATTTCTTCGTGACCGAGACCCTTTACATTTCGTAAAAGAATCGCAGTCCGATAAATTTCAGGAAGCTGTTTCATTGCTTCGGTCGTCTTTTCTTTTAATTCATCAAGGCTGAGATTCTCAATTGGATCTAATCGGCTATCCGGTAAATCAAGCGTTAAGTCATTGCTGCCTTTGTTCTTGTCCGTCCTTAACGGCGCATCTAAACTTTGATTTTTGCCTTTGCCTCGGACTTTATTCCAACTGATGCGATTGCGCGATAAGTTCATTACAATCCGATAAATCCACGTATAAAAACTGGAGTCACCACGAAATTTCGCCAACGCTTTGTAGGCTCGCATAAAGGCATCCTGAACAACTTCTTCTGCGTCTTCGCGGTTATTCAGAATTCCATACGAAATTTGGTACGCGCGGCCGGAATACCGCTGCACAAGTTCTTCAAAGGCGGCGTTGTCGTTTTCTCGCTGAAATCGAAGGACTAATGTTTTGTCATCAATGTCTTTAATCTTGGACATGAAAATAAAATCCCAGTTCCCGTTAAAAGTGTTTCTTTATAAAAAAATGAGCGACAGAATAAAATTACTGCCACTCATTATAATTTTTAGCAATTAATAAACATCGTAACGAATTACATAGCGGCTTGAATAATTGCTGCAAAATCAACAGGCTTCAATGCCGCACCACCGATAAGACCGCCATCGATATCTTTTTGATCAAGAAGCTCTTTCGCGTTTTTCGGTTTCATACTTCCACCGTAGAGGATGCGGGTATTTTCAGCAACAGCTGTGCCGGCATAGATATTGTTGAGAAGTCCACGAATGAATGCATGAACATCCTGGGCTTGTTCTTTGCTGGCAGTTTTGCCGGTTCCGATAGCCCAAACAGGCTCGTAAGCGATAACAATATCGGCCATTTGATCAGCAGTAATATCAGTCAAGCCAACACGTACTTGCTCTTCAATAATTTTTTTGGTGATATTGCTTTCGCGTTGTTCCAATGTTTCGCCTACGCAAATAACGGGTTTTAGGTTATGAGCTAAAGCAGCCTTTACGCGTTTGTTTACAGTATCGTTGGTTTCGCCAAAATACTGGCGACGTTCACTGTGACCGATAATAACATGCGTAACACCAATTTCATTCAGCATATCGCCGGAAATTTCACCAGTGAAAGCACCGCTTTCAGCCCAATGAATATTTTGAGCTCCGACTTCCATCGGGGAGTCTTTTGCTGCTTCAACTGCGGCAGTTAGTGATGTGAAAGTTGGGCAAACGAGAACTTCTGGATGATTTACTGGGCAGCTTGTGAATTGTGCTTGAATACCCTTGATCAGTTCCGTTGCTTCGCTGGCTGTTTTGTTCATTTTCCAATTGCCGGCAATCATTTTTTGACGTGACATACTTTTTATTCCTTCGTTTTTATTTGTTATTACAATTCTGTTTTTCGTAAAAATAGTCCGGACGCACGTACAGTGCTGTCCGAAACTTTTTTCTTTTTTATTTATCGTCAAGAGCGACGCAACCGGGGAGTTCTTTGCCTTCCAGAAATTCTAGGCTGGCACCGCCGCCGGTGGAAATATGGGACATTTTGGATGCGAGACCGCTTTTATTAACAGCACTTACGGAATCTCCGCCGCCGATAATACTGACCGAGTCTGAATCGGCGACTGCTTTGCATACAGCCATGGTTCCCTGGGCAAATTTTTCCATTTCGAAACAGCCCATCGGGCCATTCCAGACAACTGTTTTTGCGCCGGCAATTTCGTCGGCATAGAGTTTTGCGGTTTTTGGGCCGATATCCAATGCCATCCAATCGGCTGGTATATTATTGTCGACAACTTTTGTATTGGCGTCGGCAGCGAATTTATCTGCGGCAATATTATCTACTGGCAGCAGGAATTTTACGCCGGCAGCTTTTGCGTCTTTGATGGTAGCTTTTGCAGTGTCGAGCAAATCTTCTTCGCAGAGCGATTTTCCGATTTCATATCCTTGTGCTTTTAGGAAGGTATAAGCCATTCCGCCGCCAATAAGGATCGTATTGACTTTTTTCATTAGGCTTTGAAGAACTTCCAGTTTACCGGAGACTTTTGCGCCGCCAATGATTGCGATAAAGGGGCGTTTGGGATTCTCAACAGCGGAACCCAAGTAATCCATTTCTTTTTGTAATAGAAATCCAGCTACACAGGGGCCGTTTTTGGCGCGCATAAACTTGCAGATAGAAGCCGTGGATGCGTGGTCGCGGTGGGCTGTGCCAAAAGCATCATTGACAAAGATTTCAGCATAGCTGGCAAGTTTTTCAGCCATGGCGTCTTTTTGTTTTTTCATATCGGCCTTGGCAGCTTTTGCTTCGTCGTCAGTCATGCCCTCTGTTTTTGCTTTGCCTTGCTCTGCTTTATAAAAACGAGTGTTCTCAAGCATTAAAATTTCCCCGGGTTTCAAGGCCGCTGCTGCAGCATCGGCTTTTTGACAATCGGGAGCAAATTGAATTGACGTTTTTAAAATTTTCGAAAGATATTCGCTGACTGCTTTCAGGCTGAAAGCGGCTTCGTACCCTTTGCCTTTTGGACGACCGAGATGACTCATCAAAATAAGAGCGGAACCGTGATCAAGAATATATTGAATACTTGGTAAGGCCGCTTGAATTCGGGTGTCATCGGTGATTTCTTGGTTCTCATTGAGCGGAACATTGAAATCAACTCGCATAATAACCTTTTTGCCTTTAAGATCAATGTCGCTAATTGTTTTTTTATTCATGGAGTCTCTCCTGATTTTTAATTGTATTTGGAACAATCCTTACAATGATGAAAACGTAATTTGTTTAATATAATTCAAATTTTTAAAAGGAACTTTTTTTATGCTCTTTTTTTATTACATTAGTGCAAATGACGCCTGCTATCCCGAAAAGATCAATCACCTAAAAGGAAGGTTTCTATTTTTGGAAATGATAATAATTTTTATGGGGAGATTTGTGAAAACTTTTTTCCTTTTTAAGAATGACGAGCTCAAGTGGTTTCTTAGAGCGAATAAATTTGTACGATTTATCGGATAATTCAATGCAGGGGTATTCGCCCGTGGTTTGCTGTATAAATTTTTGAGCTTCTAAGGCATTCATTAAATTTTCGATTTCAGTTAGAGGAAGCTGTTTTAACGAGCCGTGACAAGGGTGCTCATATAACGTGGGGTTGTTATCCTCATCGCCATGAAACATGCCGATGAGGCGTTTTCGCCCAAATTCGCCGCTGATAGACGCAATGCCTATAATGATATCTCTGGCTTCTGTCAGCTCGGTCTCTGTCGCTTTGCGGCCATATTTTTGAAAAATGTTTTTCGTAACGGAACAGTTGTCGCAGCAATTACATTTCCATTCATCAACCTTCTCACCAAAGTAAGAAATAAAATAATTCTGGCGACACATTTTGGTATAACAGTAACCTTGTACTTCATCGAGTTTTTGAGTATCGTATTGTTTTTTTTGCTCGACTTCTTCAAGGTCAATATTGAGTTTTTCCTGGCAGCCTTCCGGTGAGAGAGAGTAGATGTCACCGTAAAAGGATGGCTGCCACTGTAGAAATTCGCCTTCAAGGGCATCTAGTACGCGCATAATGTTGGGTAGCGGTAATGCGGCAATTGTCGATAAATCAGTTAAATTGCAGGGTAGAATGTGCTGATCTTTTTTTTGCAATTGCAGGGAGACGCGGTGCAGAAATCGAGCGCGTTGTGTTTTTTCTTCATGGTATTTTTGAATAAGCTTTGCCGGTGGTTGAAGCAAGATTAGTTCGCCGGGTGCTGGGTTGGAAGCATAATGTTCGCGCGTGACAATGTGATATCGTTCGAGTACTCGGAGTGCGGAAGCAATATGTTTTATATTTTTTTTCAGAATTTTGATATTATTGTGATCGGGATCCATGCGGAAACCGATAGAACCAGCCTGCTGCTGCCGGAAAATATAGGAATGCAGGGCTTTTAGAAAATCAGAGTCCGGATTGTTGATTTCCAGCAAAAATTCTTGGATAATTTTATCGTGATAGGAATGCAGAAGGATGCAGGATGCCGGCTTTCGATCTCGTCCGGCGCGTCCGGCTTCCTGGTAATATGCTTCGAGACTTCCGGGGGCATTATAGTGGATGACTTTTCGGATGTCCGGACGATCAATTCCCATTCCAAATGCGTTTGTTGCTACAAGAATGGGACAGGGATCGTGAAGAAAATAATATTGTGCATCGTTACGTTGCTGCGCGGACAATCCAGCATGATACATCACAAGATTGAACTTTCTGGCAATTTCTTCGGTGTTTTTTCTGGTTGATACATAAATAATGCAGGGCTCTTTTTTCTCTAATAGTGCTGCTAAAATTTGAGGCTTATCGGTATTTTTGCATTTTTGCACCTGAAACGAAAGATTCGGACGTTTGAAACCGGAAACAATCTCCCCCATATTTGGGCGAAAAATTTGTTTTTTGATATCCGCACGCACGGTTGGAGTGGCTGTAGCGGTAAAAGCACAGAGCTGAATTTTCTGCAAAAATGAAAATTGAGACCAGATTAATTGATAGTCTGGTCGGAAGTCGTGTCCCCACTGACTAATGCAATGGGCTTCATCGATTACAAGCAAACTGGGGGGATTGTTTTCCAGCATTTGGATAAAAGCGGAGTTGTGGAAACGTTCCGGTGCGACATAGAGTAGTTTGATTTGCCCTTGGATGGTTGCTTCCATAATGGCCTGCTGTTCTGCGGGCGAAATCATGCTGTTGATGCAGGCGGAAGGAAGACCATGGTTGCGAAGGGCAACAACCTGATCCCGCATTAAAGCAATTAGCGGAGATAAAACAAGTCCATATCCCGGACGCATCATAATAGGAAGCTGATAGCATAGTGACTTGCCGGCACCAGTGGGCATGACAACGCAGAGCTCTTCCCCATGCAAAATCCGTTCGATTGTTTCCTGCTGGGCGCCGATGAAGTTGTCAAAGCCAAAAAATTGTTTGAGTGATTCTTGTATTAGCACGATGGATGATAGATCGCTATATAGGGCAGTTGTCGGAACTGTTCATTCGAATCCATGCCGTATCCAATAAGATATTGGTTTGGCATTATTCGGCCAGTCCAGTCGGCCTGCTGTAAAATAGATTTGTTTTTGGGGGCTTGTTTATCTGCAAAAACACATGTTTTTACGGATGCGGTATTTTGTTTCTGAAAATATTGTTTCAGATAGGTAAGCGTATATCCGGAATCGAGCACATCATCAACTAAAAGGATGTGTCGTCCTTCGATGGGAAGTTTGGGGGGGCAGCGGAAATTCAGTTGACCGGTGCTTTGGTCTTTTTCGTAGCTACTGACAGCGATGGTATCGATTTGTAGGTTTTGAACGTTGATTTGATGGGATAAGTCTGCTAGAAAAAAAAGGGCGCCATTCATCAATCCGATAAGGGTAAGCGGTTTGTTGCAGTAGTATTGGGAAATTTCTTTTCCGAGGCGTTTTATTTCTTGTTGAATTTCTTCTTGGGTGCAGATAACTTCTGCATTATTCGGTAAGGCGCAAGTCAAGTTCTTCTCCTAAATTAAAATCCTTTTTGTCTTTCCAAGTAAATTCTTCCAGCGGAATATCGGATGAAAATGTCTTGAACAAGCGATGGTAGCGTTCCCTGAATTTAAGTGAATTTCGGGCAATATTTGTTTGATATTCGATTGAGGTGACCGCCGCTGTGGTGCCGCCTTCAAAGTGGTACATTTCTACGGTAGGCGTATAAGCGACCTCATATCCCTTGAGCTTGGCCCGTATGCAAAGATCAAGATCTTCATATTGTACGGGGTGGAACGTTTCGTCAAGATAGCCAACTGTTTCCCGTAAGTCGGTTCGCATGAACCAGCAGGCGCTGATGAGTGCCCATGTCGGCCAGTATTTTTGATATTTGGGATCGAAGCGGTTCTTTCCGCGGCCGCGGAAGGCGATTCTTCCATTTGGATGGATGAGTACGCCGGCGCATTGAATGAGGTGTTTGGGTTGGGGGTAAAGCATTTTTGCGCCGAGAATGCCGCATTTTTCGTTTTTATTCATTATTTTCAGAAAAAGCTGGAGCCAGTTGCTGGTGCAGACTGCCACGTCGTTATCCATAAATACGGTGTATTTTGAGGTGACTTTTGCCCATGCTTCGTTTCTGGCGAGGGAGCAGCCTTTGTTTTCGGAATTACGCCAAGTAGTCCATCGAATGCCCGCCTGTTTGAATTTTGGCTGAAATTCTGTTGTTAGTGCTGGCGTAGGATCGGTCGAGGCATTATCGATCAGAAATATTTCGGCTGGTTTTGTTTCTGCCGTCAGGATACTTTCCAGTGCTTTTCTGGTATAGAATTCACCATTGTGGGCAAGTATAATAATGGCAGCATCGCAAAATGACATTGAAAAAATTCCTTGAGTTATTATGAATGATTTATCGATAAAATACTGCCGTTTCTAAAAAAAACAAACAAGAAGATATTGTTTAGGATTTTCGAGGACTTTGCAATCTATTAATCATCGAAACGAATATTGATTTTTTGGGGTGATTTCCGGAAGGACTGTCGGGGAATATTTTGGCGCAGCGGTTTGAATACATCTTCGGCGCCATCCATTTTGAGTTGATAAAGTACGGCCATTAATTGGCCGAGATGCCCCGCTGGAAAACCCGTTTTTTTCATCCAGCGCAAGTACTCAAAAGGCAAATCGCAAAGCAGTAAGCCGCGTGGTGGAAAGTTTTTGGGGCCGTATTTGCCAAAAGGCATATATTTGGAGGCTAACTCTAGGAGCGTTTGCTGTATTTCTTTAAGAGGATCCATAGGAGTGCTGAATTATGAGTGATGAGTGATGAGTGAAAAACGTCCCAATATCACTATTGTAGGGGCGGAATATTTTCCGCCCGTTCTTTCGTGATGAGTGATGAGTGAAAAACGTCCCAATATCCCTATTGTAGGGGCGGAATATTTTCCGCCCGTTTTTTCGTGATGAATGATGAATGATGAATTAAGAATTTATGGTGTTGCACGTAACGCCGCAGGCGTAGTGCGTTGCAACGTGCGAATTTTTCCAAAAACATGATGTTTGAAATAATGTGGTTCTTTCTTTTTGTCTTTGTCTTCAACTCTTCATTCATCATTCATCATTCGCCTGCGGCTACAGCCGCCAGGCGGTGTGGTTTTACAAAAACGGCTGGTCTTACATAAAGTGGTTCGCAGGATTTTTCCATATCGATTGATTGTGTCGGCCAGATAACACTTGTGTTTTGTAAAAGCATATCGGCCGGAAGGTGTTGAAAAGACTGCAGTTTTGCTGTTATTTCTTCGGGTAATTCAGGAAGAAGTTCTTGTTGATTTGTAGCCCAGCATTCACATTGATATTCGGGCAATAGAAGGGAATCGGGATCAAGTGGTATTGGCGCATCGACAAGTTGCCAGTCATTGTCTTTCATTTGAAAGCGCGAAAGAAGAACCTGATTATGTCGACCGTCATTCAGAATACCGCATGTTTCGGAAGAATTCTGGGAAGTTTTGCTGGCGCGGGCGAGGGCGTAGCTGCTCGCAACGCCGCGCATCGTAGCGTTGCTGCTAAGGCAAATACCTTTAATCATCGCAATGCCACAGCGTAGACCGGCAAAACTTCCGGGACCAGTGCCAAGCGTCCAATTGGTAATATCATTGACGGTTAGACCAATGGATTTCAAAGAATTTACAAGCCAAGAAACGAGGATTTGATCGCTATTGCGGCCTGTTCCATCTAAAAATTCATGGAAAAGAAGTTTATTGTTTTTGCAAACGGCAAAAGCTGTTCCGTTTGAAGTATCTAAAGCAGCGTGTATCATTATTTTGTTTGTCTGAATTCTGTTTTGTCAGTGATTTGATTTATAATAGTTTTATGCTTTCAGGAATACCGGCATGGAGCAGGCCCTCTTGAAAGAAATCCGGAATTTCGATTTGTCGTGTTTCTTCGTCGATATGAGATAATTTTATGGTGAATTGTTGATCATCCTGAAGCAGATCGGAAATACGTTCGGGCCATTCGACAAGGGTGATTGCGTTTCGTGCGAAGAGGTATTCGTCGATACCGAAGGCGAGTGCGGCTTCGGAGTCATTGATACGATACATATCGAGATGATAAAGCCACTGATCGTGGCAATTGGGCAATTTGTATTCTTGAACGACCGTAAAAGTCGGGCTTGTGACTGGTTCTGTAATATTGAGGCCGCGGGCAATACCGCGGGAGATTACGGTTTTGCCGGCACCGAGATCGCCGTCTAGGGCCAGGACCATGCCGGGTTTTAAGAGTGTTGCCAGTTGTTGTCCCAGCTGGAGGGTTGCATTAGTTTGATGACTTTGTAGAATCATAATCATCCTTTTCCAATAAAGAGAAGTCTTTTTTGAAGGCGGCAAGGTGCAGAACACGATGAAAAAAACAGGTCCTGTCTTCACATTCGCAAAAGCCGTTTGGTTGTGTGCTACCGCAGGGTCCGTGAACCAGCCGTTTTGGGCAGATTCGATGATTTAAATAAAGGCAGGGGGCTAGTTTTGCCATTTTTTGCGGGCTATATCGGTAAAGATAGCTGACAAAATTTCGGACAAAATGCGGCATCCGTTTTGAAAAAGCAAGACTGATGACAAAATTTCGAAGAACATCGAAAACACGTGGTCCCGGTAGGGCTGTTCCGGCAATGATTGCGGTTTTTTCTTTGTATTCGCAGATATCTTTTTGCAGTAAGTTTTTGAAGAGGTAGTGAGGTGCTACTAATGGCGCGAAGTTTGTAAGATTATAGTTGTTATTCCATTCTTGCAGCCAGGAGTTGTAGTCCGGATAAATTTTTTCCAGTTCGTGAATTTTATCCATGATTTTTTTAAGGATGCTGGGATTGCGAACGCCGGTGAATTGGATGCCGCTGAAGCCTAAGGTACGATAGCCGATTACTTGAAGAGCGATGCGGTCAATTTGAAAATCCAAAAAAGTGTCTAAATCTTGGCGTGCCATCTGCATGATTTTGGTAGCAATTGGAATGGGAATATAGATTCCTTCCTGATATCCGTCTGCTAGTTTTTTAGCTTCATCAAGGTGGATAAGGGGAATGCGCGCAAAGACTGAAATGCTTTGCTGTCGGCGTTGCAGAAACCACAGCAGCTCCTGAGCTTTTTTCATGTCCCATCCAGATTGCGTGACGATAAATTGTGCCCCGCAGGCAATTTTTTTCATCATTTTTGCATATTGAAGGCATTGCCCTTCGGGAGTGTACTGATAAGGACTGACGACGGCGCCTAATTTGAAATCTTTGTCAATTTTTCTTGCCATGTGTAAAATATCAATGCTGTCGAAATAACCATTTTCGTATTCGCGCAGTTTAGAAAAGGCGTTATAGGGATGCAAATCTGAGACATTGCCCGTGACGGCAAGAATATTGTTGATACCATTGCTTTTCGCGGTAGCAAGATGTGTTTTAATACGTTCGAAACTAGAGCCTTTGCCGGATAATGCCATGATAATTGGTTTGTCGATGACTTTGCTGATGCGGGTTGCTGTTTCTACAGGGTCGTGGCATTTTTCTGTTAAGAGCCGGTCGGTGATTGAAATCGCGGTAACTTCTGGAATTTTATTAAACTCTTTTGCCTGATTTATCGTAAGTGCGATGGCCGAATCATAGGGTTGTGCTAAGGGCGGGGTGTTTAATTCTATGAAATATAAAAATTGTCCGATTTTCATCTTATCGGACAATCTGTCATCTCCAGCAAAACGAAGTGATAATTGTTGATTAATTTCTGGCATTTTAGGTCTATTTTAGGTTTTTGACTTTATAAATTACAATTAGAACTTATAATATAATCATTTAAATGTGATTAGTCTGGAAAAATGTGAAATTTGGAGAAAATAATAGATGAATTCTGTGATCGCTTTGGATATCGGCGGCGTTTGTATTAAGCTGCATTTTGAAAATATTTTACAGAGACTTGGGTTAGTACAATTTCCAGAAGAACTAATGAAGACCGAGGGGCTTTATGAATCAGGGCAGATTGAATGGCCCGAGTGGTGTAATCGATGCCGAAAAATTTTGTCGCTGCAGCAGTCTGAATATGATGATGAAAAATTGCGAAAAATCTTTGTCTCAAATTTGGGCTGTGAGATGCCGGGAATGGCGGATCAATGTAAAATTTGGAAAAAGGAAGGCCGCCAGATCGTCCTGTTTTCGAATATTGCGGGTATCCATGTAGAAATTGTTGAAAAAAACATCTCTTTTTGGAATTGTATCGACGATAAAATATTTAGCTTTGAGGTGAAAGCAATCAAACCCGGGCAAAAAATATACCAGATTTTTGAAGAAAAATTTGGCGTGCCGGATTTATATTTGGATGACCGTATGGATAATATCGAGGGTGGCAGAAAACGCGGTTGGAATTCACACCTCTTTACGGATGCGGATGAGTTGGAAAAAAATAAAAACAAATTATTCAGGAAGTAAAATGGCTGAAGCAGAATTGGATTTTAATAAAAGTGCAGATGGGCTCATCCCTGTTATCGTTCAGGATTGGCAAACAAATGAAGTGCTGATGCTTGCCTATATCAATGAAAATGCCTGGAAACTAAGCCAGAAAACGCGTATAGCGACTTATTGGACGCGCTCGCGGCAAAAGCTATGGGTAAAAGGCGAGATATCGGGAAATGTACAAAAAATCAAAGAAATCATTGTGGATTGTGATCAGGATACGGTCCTCTTTAAAGTGGAACAGATTGGCGGTGCTGCCTGTCATATGGGGTATCGCAGTTGTTTTTTTCGACGTGTCGAAAAGGATGCTCAGCTAACCATCACTCAGCAGCGTGTTTTTGACCCGAAAGACGTCTATAAAAAATAGGCGGGCAGTTCGTTTTCTTTGAACTTTTTTAACCACGCTCCTTTGATGAGTGTTGAAGAAGGTAAATTTTTGTTTTGAGATGACAAAAGAATTATTTTTTTGGGCGTTGTGAGTGAAAAATGTTGAACGTAGGTGTTTTTTAAGGTGTTTTAATTGCAGTTTTCTTTTAAAAGATTAAGTTATACAATCTGTCTTTTTATTAAAATGATACAAAAATGATATTTGAAAGGTTTTTTTTATGATGCAGCGAGCAGTAATTCGAGTCATGGCAGCTGGTTTATTTATTTGTTGTTTCTTAAGTAGTCTAATGGTAAACGCTGCTGTAATTAATAAAATTACATTGCAGGGGATTCCAGATGACTTAAACCGCAGCGGTATTGAAGAGTTGGTTTATTGGACAATTGGCACAAAGAAAAATGACAACTTTGATGCGGGTGTTCTTTCCAATGATATCGAAAAACTTTATAAGACCAGCCGTTTTGACGATATTCAGACGAGGGTTGTAAAAAATACGGATTCAACTGTCGAGGTCATCTATATTTTTAGGGTGAAAGAACTGATTGAAAAAATCGAATTTGAGGGAAATAAATTTTATAGTGATAAAAAACTATATAGAGAAGTAAAGCACCCGGTTGGCGTGATTGCGGATGCGCAAATAATAGCAGCAGATCGCAAAGCAATTGAAGATAAATATAACAACTCTGGTAATCATGGCACTGTGGTGGATAGTAAAATTATCAAAGCCACAAAAGATCACGGTGCGATTCTATGCTATGTGATCCAAGAAAAGATGCGTCATAAATTAGAAGGCGTTGCTTTTGACGGAAATACGGCTTTTACAACAAGTGAACTGGCTGATGTACTGATGACAAAACGCCAGTGGTGGCGCTATGTTTTACGTTTTGGTAATTATTTTAACAGTCAGATGCTGATTATGGATAAACGTAATCTTGCTAAATTTTATGAAGAGCATGGCTTCCTTGATTTTTCAGTGCAGGATATAACTTATGTCTATAATGATGATAAGACTTGGGTTACCCCCGTTTATAAACTTTACGAAGGAAAGCAGTATAAAGTCGGTGATGTGGCCATTGCAGGCGCAGTAAAATATACCCAGGAAGAACTCTTAAAAGATCCTGTTTTGGTTCCCGGCCAAATTTTTGATATAAAGTTGGAAAAAATACAATCGGATAAAATTAAGAATCACTATGCTCCGGATGGCTATATTGATTTCAGTATTTATTCGGCGCGCAAGTTGAATCGCGAAAAACAGACTGTGGATGTGAAATATCAGATTCAAGAAGGGCGCCCATCGCGAATTCGCAATATTGATATTGTTGGCAATGAGGTTACGCAGGATCATGTTATTCGTCGTGAGCTGACTTTGTTCCCTGGCGATCTTGGAGATAGCCGGAAAATTGATATTTCAAAACAGCGTTTGAAAAATTTAGACTATTTTAATTCTGTAGAAATGGTAACTGTGGCGACAGACTCCCCGGATTTGAAAGATCTTCGGATTGAACTGGAAGAAAAAAAGACGGGGTCTTTGAATATTGGTGCCGGATTTTCCAGTGCGGATTCCGTTATTGGTTTTTGTGAATTTACGGAAACAAATTATGATCTCGCAAAGTGGAATACATGGCCTCAGCGCGGCGGTGGCCAGCGTTTAAGAGCCTATATCGGCGCTGGTTCCGAAGTGATTAATATGTCTTTGTCGTTGTTAGAGCCGTCTATTCATGATAGTGATATTAGTTTTAATACAGAGTTTTTTGTTAATACGCGGTATGAAGATGAGTATGACGATCAGCGGATTGGGGCGAGTTTCATGTTTGGAATTCCGTTGAGTTTTCAATTGTTTGGAACCGATCATAAAGAGTACTGGAATCTTGGCCTTGGAATGAAATTGGAACACGTTGCTATTTCGAATGTGGATACAGAGGATTTGCCCACCGGAATGTCTGCGGATGATTTCGGATATCGTCTGCAGGATGAAGAAGATGACTATTTTGCCAATCGTTTGATTTTGGAATTAACCCGAAATACCTTGGATAAGTATCGTTTCCCAACAAAGGGTTCAAGGGTTTCGTTCAATACTGAATTAGTCACTTCGGCTCTTGGTAGTTATAGCAATTATGCGTTGATGTCCTTGGATGGTAAAAAATTCTTCCCCCTTTATAAAGATCTTGTTTTGAAGACACAGCTTAATTTTTCATCGGCGGAACATATAAGCGGTGATGATGTTGCGATCTTTGATCGTTATTTTGGCGGTGGCTATGGTTCTATTCGTGGATTTGAGCGCCGGGATGTTGCGCCGACGGTTGAAGAAGTCAATTCGAATTCTGATGATGACAGTCCTTGTGGCGGTTCCAGTATGATGTTTGGTACGCTGGAATTAATTGCCCCCGTTAAGGATTATATGTACTGCAGCATCTTTACGGATTTTGGTAATGTCTGGTGGGATGAATTTGGTTATGATGTCGGTGATTTGAATTTGACAATTGGTGTTGGTATACAATTCAAGAAATTGCCGATTCGCCTGGATTACGGTTTTCCTATATCAACGGCTGATTCGGAAGAACACCTGGATGGCAGCGGCGGACAATTCCACTTCAATATGCAGTATACTTATTAAGTCTAAGGAAACACAGTCCTGCTTTTTGTAAAGAAGCACGGCTGGAGGAAGAGTACGGATTGTTTTCATTGAGAATGTTGATATTATATAAGAGAGTGAAATGACGACGTGAGAATATTTAACAGGTATATCATGAAAAGCCTGCTGATTAATCTTGGCATGGCTCTTGGTGTGTTGACATTCGTAATGTTCAGTACCCATTTTTTCCGTGCTTTTGATTTATTGGCGCGCGGCGGATCCCCATTTTTATTAGGAAAAGTTCTGGTTTATTTGTTGCCGGATATTCTTCGTTTTGCGCTGCCGTTGTCGATGCTTGTAGCATCGGTGCTCGTCTTTAGCCGGATGTCGGCGGACAATGAAATAACGGCATTAAAATCCAGTGGCGTAAGTCTTTGGCAGATTATTTCATTTGGACTTGTGTTGAGTGGAATTTTGAGTGCATTATGTATCTGGATTTCGTTTTTTGTGTCGCCACAATGCCGTTATCGTTCCGAGGAAATACGATGGTCTATTATGAGTTCTGGGCCGTTGAGTATGATTGAGCCTGGAGTTGTTTCGGATCTTTCGGAAAACACGAAAATTTTTATTCGCGAAAAAGACGGTGATTTACTGCGTGATGTGCATTTGGTTATTTACAATAATAATGGCGGTGTGATCAAGGATGTTACGGCAGAATATGGCATGGTTATACAGGTTCCGAAACAACGGAAACTTGAAATTATTTTAAAAAAATTTACGGTCACTAAGTGGAATTTTGAGACTACTGGTGTTGCGCAATGCTCGTCTTTTGTGGTTTCGGATACCTTGACAGTGCCGGTGGAATATGGTGAAATGCAAGATAGTGAAAGGCTGTCCCGTAAATTAAAGATGATGAATTTAAAAATGCTTTTTGCGGACATGATTATGGTTCATGATAAGCATCAGCCGATCACAAAACATTTGGTGCAGCTTCAGTCGCGGCTTGTTTTAGCGATGTCTCCTTTTGCTTTTTTCTTGCTGGGAATTCCATTTGGGATTCGGAACCGCCGTTCGGAGACATCAGTTGGGTTGTTGATTTGCGTGATATTGGGGCTCTTTTTTTACGGTTTTTTACTTTTAGGCAACAGCCTTATTGGAAAACCGCAGTTTCATCCTGAATGGCTGTTATGGATTCCAAATATCCTGTATCAGGTTGGCGGGCTTTTTGCCATTTGGCGTATCGGAAAACACTAGATAAAAGAACAGTAATGGATCATTCAATAAATAAAATAAGAAATTTTTCAATTATAGCGCATATTGATCATGGAAAATCGACACTTGCCGATCGTTTTCTGCTCAATACGCATACGATAGTCGAGCGGACATTTCATGATCAAGTGCTTGACGATATGGATTTGGAGCAGGAACGCGGTATTACGATAAAGTCTCATCCAGTACGGATGCTTTTTCCTTCCAAGGATGGTAATATTTATGTTTTTCATTTGATTGATACTCCCGGGCATGTTGATTTTAGTTATGAGGTCAGCCGTAGTTTGGCGGCTTGCGAGGGTGCTGTTCTTATTATCGATGCCTCTCAGGGAGTTCAGGCACAAACCATTGCGAATGTAACGCTGGCAATGAAGCAGAATCTGGAAATTATTCCGGTTATTAATAAAATTGATCTTCCGGCGGCTAATGTTGATTTATGCATGGAGCAAATAGAAGAATTGCTGGCAATTCCACGGGAAGAAGTCTTATTGGTTTCTGCCAAAGAGAATATTGGAATTGAAGAATTAATGGAAGCGATTGTGGAGCGTGTCCCAGCGCCAAGCGGGGAACGCGATGGCGTTCTCCAAGCTCTCGTTTGTGATTCTGTCTTCGATGTCTATCGCGGTGTTGTGGTTTATGTTCGAGTGATAAACGGTACGGTTAAGATGGGGGATATGATCCACTTCTTTAATACGAAGATGGATAGCGAAGTCAAAGAAGTTGGATTTTTTACACCGAAAATGAAAAAGGATGATGTGCTCTATGCTGGCGAGGTGGGGTATATCATTACAGCGTTTAAAGATCCGCGTGATATTAAGGTCGGCGACACGGTAACGCATGTAGATCCCGCCTGTGACAAGCCGTTGGCCGGTTTTCAGCAGATTAGCCCGATGGTATTCAGTGGTATTTATCCGATTGACACCGCAGATTACGGGGCGTTGAAATTAAGTATTTCAAAATTACAGTTGAATGACAGCGCGTTTGTAGCCCAGCCGGAGAGTTCGGTTGCGTTAGGGGCGGGCTTCCGCTGTGGTTTTTTGGGGCTTCTGCATATGGAAATCGTTCAGGAACGTCTTAGTCGTGAATATAATATGGATATTTTGCTGACGTATCCGAGTGTTATTTACCATGTCTATTTGCGCAATGGGAAAATGCTGGAAGTGGATAATCCGCTTTATATGCCGGATCCCAGTGAGATTGACTATATTGAAGAACCAATGATAAAAGCTCATATTATTTCATCGTCGAGTTATATGGGTGCAATTATGAATTTAATCATGGATAAGCGTGGAATTTGTCTTGGTACTGAGAATGTAGACAGCCTGCATATTATGATTACTGCCAGAATGCCACTGCATGAAATTGTGCTCGATTTTAATGATCGTCTGAAGACCGTAACACGCGGTTATGGCAGTATGGAATATGTTCCGGATGGCTATGAGCGTGGACCGATGGTAAAACTTGAAATTTTAGTGAATGGTGACCCCGTGGATGCTTTTGCGTCAATTTCGCATAAAGATCGTGCGGTAGCGCGGGCTCAGCAGATTTGTGAGCGTTTGCGTGATGCAATTCCCCCGCAGATGTTCAAGGTGGCGATTCAAGGTGCGATCGGTGGCAAAATTATTGCGCGAAAAGATGTGCGTCAATTCCGTAAAAATGTGTTGGCAAAATGTTACGGTGGCGATATTTCTAGAAAGCGCAAGCTTCTTGATAAGCAAAAGAAGGGTAAAAAGCGCATGAAAGCTATTGGTAATGTGAATATACCCCAGGAGGCTTTCGTGGCGGTATTGAAGTCATCGGACGAATAATAGATTTTGGAGAACGAAATGTCGATTGTTGGAATTATTATTTTAGACGCTATCCTATTTTGGTTTCTTTTTGGCAATATGTGTATGAAGTATCTGCGGACAAAGAAGTCCTCTGTGAAGCACCAATTAAAAGAATACGAAAAGTATTTTAGTCGTCGTCTTTGCCGTAACCGCGATATTATGAGTGACAAAGAGGTTGCGGATCTAAATGCCGCAATTGAAGAATTACAGCAGGCGCAGAAAGAGCAGGATTTAAAAAAGACACAGGCTTGTCTGCGTGCTTATGAGAATGGGAAAGCTGAATGTGTTTTACAGCCGAAAAAATCTAAGTGGTTTGCGGATCAGTTTGAAATCCTTGTTGTGGCTTTAGGGGTGGCTTTTGGGCTGCGCGCACTTTTTATTCAGCCATTTAAAATTCCGACTGGAAGTATGCAGCCGACACTTTATGGAATTCATTTTATCCAAGAAGAAGAGCCGTATTCAAAAAATAAATTGAAGCGTTTTTTTTCCTATTTGAATTACTCTAAGCGGTATGTGGATATTGTTTTAGAATGGGATGCAAATCCTAGTGGACTGAATGCGTTGCCGTCGAAGCCGTTTTTTCCTCAATCGGAACTAAGTTTTGAAGGCGCAAAATATGTGGTTCCTGCCGCTCCAGTCGATGTTTATAAGGCTATTAACAGTGTCTATAGTAAGCAAATGAACCATAAGATGAATTTCAAGCGTGGTGATGTCTTTTTGCGTGGTGCGTTTGAATTGGGTGATCATCTTTTTGTAAATCGCTTAGCACTTTGTTTCCGGGAGCCGCGTCGCGGTGATGTAATGGTTTTTGTAACGGATAATCTTGAGGATCCGGATGGTCAGGGTTTTGGTGGACGTTATTATATTAAGCGTCTTGTTGGATTACCCGGAGATGAATTGTTGATTCGTGATCGGAAGCTTTATGTGAAAGAGCCTGGTGCATCGGAATTTCGGCTGTTGGATAAGAGTGATGATCCGGGGTTTGAGCGAATGTATAGTTTCAAGGGCGGATATCATGGCTATTCTCATATGGCGGGGTCGTTGCATTTAAGAAATAACAAGGATAGTTTTAAGATTCCTGCGGGGCATTATTTTATGCTTGGGGACAATTCAGAAAATAGCAAGGACAGTCGTTATTGGGGAACCGTTCCGCGCAATAATCTGGTTGGGATTGCGGGGTTTGTGTGGTGGCCGTTTACGCGTCGTTGGGGGCGTGTCAATAAGGCGGAACCGGTGCAGGTTGATACACCGCCGAATCTTCCGGTGATCGAAGGCTAAGGAGCGGTTCAGAAATAATCTTTACATTTGCCTGATTCTCGTGAATGCTTTTTGTGTTGCCAACCTCGTCACATACCTGAGGGTATGCTCCTCGTCGTTGGCCCCAAAATCAAATCACAATTTTTTCGGCAAATTATCAAGTTCATTTTTTTTTGCGGTTTCTAAAGTCTGGCAATGGTTTGAAAGTTTTTTCCCCTGTTTTACTGAGTCCAGGCTATAAAACTTTTGGCTGGATGCGTTTGATTCATAAAAGAATTATTTGAAGAAAAGTATGGATGAATGCTGGAACTTTTTGTTTTGGTTACGTTCTAATAATATGGGTTTATTTTTAGTGTGTTCCTTTGGAGTCTGCTCAACGGATTCATTGTATAAGTATAATTAAAAGATGACTTTTTTCACTACCTATCGTAATCAGAAAATCAAATGCATTGTTATTGCTCTTTTATTATGTAGCATGACGCCGCATTTGTTATGGCATATTGGCAGGAAAGCTCTTCCGTTAAAAGCGGCCTGCATTAATGCAATGTATCCTGAGCATTATATGGTGTCGTGCAACGAAAAATCGTCGCAGGATAAGCTGTCGTTTTGTCCCTTTGCTCCGGGGATGTTGTCTTTAGCTTTATGTGCTGGGATGATGCTTTTAGCGGAGTTGTTTTTTAGGAAACAATTTGTTTTAAAGTATTTTAAAAAAGTAATATCTAAAAATATTTTTTATATTTATTCTCGCGGACCGCCGGCAATTATCTGATCTCATAGGGAAGACAGGCACTTATGTACAGTATATCATAGGTGTAAAATTGTAAGATTATTGGTTCTATGCAAAATGACCAGGCTGTTATTTTTGTGTAAAACTATTTCTATGAATTTTTTTTTTGTAAAGTCGCTTTGTTCAGTGATTATGCATCAATAAGATTGTTCTTGAATTATATAAATTGAGGCGACCATGAGCCATCTCTCTAAATATCGTAACCGAAAAATAGGTTGCTTGATTGTTGCCATGCTGTGTATTAGCATGGCGCCGCATCTCTTTTGGCATATTGGAAGAAAAAGTCTTGCGTTAAAGGCGATTTGTATCAATGCGTTATATCCGATGCACTATTATGGGGCCGATGTCCATAAAATTCAT